>JAFSLT010000009.1 GCA_017448285.1 Clostridia bacterium | reverse complement strand
TGAATCGTCTTCTTCGTCATTACCTTGCTCGCTTTGCTCGTAAAACTTATTGTTGGTCTCGTTCTCTTTCTATGATTTCTTTTTCTGTTTCTTTATTTACTTTCTTTTACTAGCCTTTCTATATATTTTTGCAATACCTTTATTTTTTGTACTATACTATTTTTCTGCTCATCAAATTCTTTAATTTTACAGTCATACAAATCTTTCATGACTTCTACTGATGTTATCGGTTGATCTTTTTTGAATATTTTTTTATTTATAAACTCAGGAGGTATATTCAAACCATTGTTGTCGTATTCAGTTTTTAAATATTCTTTGATCTTTGTTAACATTTCATTAAAATAATTGTCGCAATTTGTAATACTTAGTAAATTATTATTTATAATTTCTTTAGTACCGGAAAAAATCTCTTCTAATTTATTTATATATGATTTTAATTTATCATCTTCACCAATTCCACTCATCATTTCGCTAAATTTATCAAATTTGTCTAAAGATTTAATATAATTTTGTTGTTTGTTTTTAAATTTTTTATAACTTTTTTCATATAATTCAAAATATTTTTTCCAATCTTGAGTTTTATTTTTTACGTTTTGATTTTTTAGTTCAGTTATTTCTCCCATTAACGATCTAACATTTTGTGTAGAATTATCTTCCATAATTATCACCTCTTCAAAATAAATTTAGTCCAAATTTTTATTAAAAATTATTTTTCGATTTCGGACTATGTATATATATTACAAAATATGTCGAAAAAAGTCAAGGGTTTTTATAAAAAAATCATAAAACGACTCATTTTGATGCTGCAAAATAACTAAAAACCTTTGACTAGCTTTCAATTTTTGAGTAACGATTTCTCTCCAAAGTTGCCGGAGAGGGTATTTATGATTTAATTTTTAAGTTTCGAAAGAAATCTATTCTCTATTTATTGTTAACAGACCCTAGCGTAATACTCAAATTTTAAAAACCATTGAAATTTATAATGAATTGCTGTATATTAAAAAAAACGATATTCGGTGGTGTGTTATGGAGTCTTTTGATCAAACTTGGGAGCTTGTTTTGGATATTTGCCGCAACAAAATTACAAATATTGCGTTTGAGACTTGGCTTACCAAAATTACTCCCTCGGAATTTAATCTTGATAAAAAAAAAATTACATTAGTTGTCCCTAACAGTTTTTATAAAAAAACAATAGAAAGTTGTTATAAACCTCTGCTGGAAGAAGCGTTTGAGCAAATATTCGGAATAGAATTCTCAGTCGAAATTTCGTGCGTCCAGGAAAATACAAAAAAAGAGGTTTCTAAAAATTTTTCCGAAGCTTTTTCATTTGATAATTTCGTCGTCGGACCTTCAAATAAATTTGCTCATGCGGCGGCGTTAGCGGTTGCTTCGTGTCCCGCTGAAAATTACAACCCACTTTTTATTTACGGCAGCTCCGGCCTTGGAAAAACTCATCTTTTGTATGCAATCCGAAATTATTTGGCAAAGACTCAGCCGGAAATTACTTCGGTGTATGTTAAGGGCGATGATTTTACCAATGAACTAATTGATGCCATTCGGTGCGGTGGAACGGTTGATTTTCATATGAAGTACAGACGTTCGGATTTACTTTTGGTCGATGACATTCAGTTTATTGCAGGGAAAACTTCGACTCAAGAAGAATTTTTCCATACTTTTAATGCTCTTTACGAGGAAAAAAAGCAAATTGTTTTGACTTCCGATAGGCCTCCAAAGGAGATTAAAACCCTCGAAGACCGCCTTAAAACTCGGTTTGAATGGGGTCTTATGGCAGATATTCAGCCGCCGGATTTTGAAACCAGAATTGCAATTATAAAAAGCAAGGCCGAAGAGCTGGGAGTTAAAATTTCTGACCAAACGTGCTCTATGATGGCGAATAAATTGCAATCAAACATCAGGCAGCTCGAGGGTGCCGTTAAGCGGATTAAAGCCCGCAGTTTACTCAGCGGCGAGTCGGTTTCGGATATAATAGCCAGCGAATCGGTTCATGATATTTTGGATGAATCCGATTCGGTTCATGCTTTGGTTTCAAAAATAATCAATGACGTTGCGCAAGAAAGCGGCGTTTCGTATTCTGATATTGTTTCGCAAAGACGTACGGCTAAAATTTCGAAGGCGCGTAAAATTGCGGTTAAAAAAGTGCGAAGTTCCACAAGTTTGTCGCTTTCCGAAATCGGTAAATTTTTCGGCGGCCGTGACCATTCAACCATTTTACATTTATGTTCTTAGTGTGTTTATAACTTAAATTCTCCGGCTATTACGGAGGCTGCTTTTTAAATTTTTGGAAAAATCTATTGAAAAAATAAATTTTGCTTGATAAAATACTTTTCAGCAGGAAGCGTCCGAAGATGGCGGTTAGTCACTACCTCAAAAAGCGAGGTGATGACTTATGGATATAGACTTGCTTTTAATATTATTAATATTAATTACATATCTAAAAATCATAAAAAAATAACCGCTTTCCGTTCGAAAAGATAGCGGTTTTTGTTTTTTAAAATCTTAAAGAACTAGGACTAACCGCCAAAAGCGGATTCCTGCTGTTATTATATCATAAGGAAATAAAAAAATCAATTGAAAAAATTTTCTCCGGCTATGCCGGAGGGGATTCTTTTTAAATTTTGGGAAAAATCTATTGAAAAAATAAATTTTGCTTGATAAAATACTTTTCAGCAGGAATTGTCCAAAGATGGCGGTTAGTCACTACCTCAAAAAAGCGAGGTGATGACTTATGGATATAGATTTACTATTAATTATTATTTATTTTTATAGTTTTCTATAAAATCATACAAAAACAACCGCCTAAGTTTGAAGAGAAGGCGGTAAATTTTAAATACTTTTCTAAAACCACTAGGACTGACCGTCAAAAACGGGATTCCTACCATCATTATATAGTAAAAAGATAGAAAAATCAATCCAAAAAATAAAATCAGTAAAAAATTTTTCCCGGCGTCGTTGGAGGGAATTTTCTTAACTTATATGCTCTTAGCGTTTTTATTGCCCATCTCCTTCCGGAATCGTCGGAAAAAATTTTAAATTTTTTTGTTTTTTTAAAAATTTTGCTTGACAAATTTTTTTCATTGTTATATATTTAAAATATCGAGTACTTGCTCGAGTGCCATTAAACCGTTGCGGCAGTAGGGGGGAGCGACATCTCGTAATAATCCGTCTGTTAAGCAAGGGCTCAGCAAAAACCAAAAATTGGCAATAGTAGATGCAGCATCTTTTGCAGTTGTCTCCGCAATTGGTTTGACAATTTGGGGTGTTACTCGCAATAAAAATAAAGGTGTTAATCCCGGTGATAGTGAAAAAAATAAAGATAGTAATCCCGATAACGGTGGACAAAATAATGGTGAGCAAAGTGATCAAGAAAAAATTGTCCAACAGAATCTTGAGATAATTCATAAAAAGTTTGACGATTTTTATCCGAAAGATAAAATTGCTTCTGAGAAGGCTAAAAAAATTTTTGACAGTGTAAAATCTCAAATAAACGAAAATATGAGTTTTGAAAATGAGAAGTCTGCAGATTTGCCTCAGGAGCGTAAAAAAGCAATAAAATATTTCGCCGACATAATAAGCGGTAAAATAGAATTGAATGAAGAAAATACTGATAATATTAGTGTCGTAGGATCGGCGTCAATAGATGATTTTGCGTTTATCATTTTTTATAATAAAGATGGTGAAAGGTTTGGTACGATACTTTCATATGGTAGTGTAAGAAAATTTGAATATGGTGAAGGGTTTGGCGCGTTACTTTCATATGGTAGTGTAAAAAAATTTGGTATTTGGAAACCAATTTTTGACAACTGACGGAAAAAGAGAAGGCTTTTCGAAACTGAAAAATTAAGTTAGAATAACTTTCTCTGGCACTGCCAGAGAGAAACTGAATTCTTCAAAACTAACGTATTACCTTTTTCAAATGAAAGCACTATACGTTATTATATTCCTTGGATATAATCCTCTATAAACCTATTTATATGCAATCTTAAGGAGAATGCAAAGCAATGTGTTAATGATGTAATAGAAAAAATGAAAAAAATAAGATGACCACGATATTCTAAACATCACTTTTTTCTTTCCACGTTTATTTAACACACTTCTTTGTACTCCCCAGATTTTTGCGGAGCCTCGGTAACAGTTTTAATATCGGCACCTAAATTTGAAAGTTTGCCGACTATATCTTCATATCCTCTTTCGATATGATTAATATTTTCAATGCATGTCGTTCCCTCGGCGATAAGCCCTGCAATGACCACGGCCGCGCCAGCTCTTAAATCAACCGATTTTACATTGGTTCCAACAAGCTCATGTACACCCTCAATCACTGCCATTCTGCCATCAACCGAAACTTTCGCGCCCATTCTTCTAAGCTCCGAAATATAACGAAATCTGCTTTCCCAAACACCTTCCGTGACCATACTCGTGCCATCACAAATGCTGAGCAGCGCAACCATTTGCGGCTGCATATCAGTCGGAAAACCCGGATAAGGCATAGTTTTAACATTACATCTGCGCAATTTTTTTTGGCTGCATGAAACACGTACAGAATCTTCAAAATACTCTATCTCACCGCCAACTTCGCGGAGCTTTGCCGAAATAGATTCCAAATGCTTAGGTATTACATTTGTGATTAAAATATCACCACGAGCAGCAACTGAGGCAGCCATGTAAGTGCCTGCCTCGATTTGATCCGGAATAATTTGATATGTTGCACCTTTTAAAGATTTTACACCATTGATGGTTATAACATCAATTCCTGCGCCGTGTATATCCGCGCCGCAAGTGTTTAAAAAATTTGCCAAATCCACAACATGAGGCTCTTTTGCAGCGTTTTCGATAATAGTAGTGCCTTCAGCACGAACGGCAGCTATCATGGTATTTATGGTTGCACCGACCGAAATCACATCAAGATATACCCTGCCACCCTTAAGGTGTTTGCACTTAACACTTGTAACTCCTCCAACTGTTTCGCATTCGGCTCCCAGAGCTTCAAACCCTTTTATGTGCTGGTCCATCGGACGAAGACCAAAATCGCATCCGCCCGGCATTGCAACGCTTGCTTCGCCAAATCTGCTCAAAAGCGCGCTTAAAAGATAATATGAGGCACGCATATGCCTCATTTCATCAAAATTCGCACGAGTCAAATTTATATTTCTAGGGTCAACTTTGATAGAGTTTTTTCCTACCATGCTTATTTCAACACCAAGTTTTGACAAAATGCCACACATAAGCGAAACATCACTTATATCCGGAACATTCTCGATTATGCAAGGCTCCCCCACACAAATAGTTGCCGCAAGAATCGCCAAAGTTGAATTCTTGGCACCGGCCACCTTAACATTTCCTCTAAGATTCAAACTTTTATTTATTACTATCTTCTTAGTATTCACAAACACCACATCCCCAAACGTATTTTTTCTTGCCTAAAATCAGCATAATGTTATTTTGTACTAAAAATTTTCAAATAAGTCAACAGATGAATCGCAAGATAGGACAAAATTATCGATTATTTTTATTTTAGTATTGCTTAAAAAAGAGATGTTTCCTCCGGCGTTGCCGGCGAGAATTTTTGCTACATTATTTAAAAGATCACTACGTTTTCATATCTCATTCTTTCACTCTAATACTTTATATCCAATTTCGCAAAAGATCTATTGTATCACTTTTTCGCTTGCTATTCTATTATTCCCACTTTCGTGTTAACAGGCCCTAATAGTTGTTAAAGGTATTGAAAAAAATATTAAAGTATATTAGAATTAAAAAATGATAGATAATTATGGAAGCGACGAAAGCTAAAAAGGCGATAATACCGAGAAAAGTAGATCTTTACGATGTTTTTTGTGCGGTCTTGTGCGTATTGAAAACAGGATGTCAGTTTCTTTTATCCAGTTTATCTTTTCTGATTCTTTCATTGATTTTTATTTTAATTAAAAGATTTTAGACAGATTCTAAGGGGGAGAGCGATATGAATAAAAACTCGAAAAAACTTTTAAAAATTTTGGCGCTGCTGCTTTGTGAGGCCAATAATATTGGCGGAATAAAATCTAGTGCCAATGAAAATAGAAATTTGCAATTAGCTACTCAAAGTTCTAAGAATACAAGTAAGGCTAGTACAGAAATCAAAAATTGGATTAAACAAAATCCGATAAAATCGTTGTTGATTGGTGGTGTACCAATAGTTGCTTTATTAACTATTGGAGGAATCCTTGTACACAATTGTCTTGCAAATAATAAAAAAGATACCGAAGATAAAGTATTTAAAGTTTTTGACAAAACTTATAAAAATAATGAATTTAAAAATAAATGGGAAGCTCTTTGTCATTTTTTAGGCGAAAACGCTACCAAATTTGTAAAAGAAAATTATCCTGAATGGGAAGAACGTCTTAATCATCAAGATTTTCAAGTAGATAGACGTCATCTTTTCTCTTTGATGAGTATAGCATATTCACTGCGTTTAGCGGCAGAAGAAAATTATAACTATCTTGATAAAAATAATAATGAACTTTTGCTTGGCAAAAATTTAGGCAAAATTGAACTCCAAAAAAATGCTCATACTGTTAAAGAACGTCTAGAAAAGGTTATCGTTGAGGATGAGGATATTCTAAGGAGTGCGCACAGGTTTATTCTTAAAAATCCACAATTTTCAAATTGTTTTGGCATTTTAAATGCCGGCAGTCCTTATCGTCCGAATGGCGGTTTAGAGTGGGGCTGCAATGCTTTGGAAGAATATCTTTCGCAAACTACCACCTTGGTCAGAGACTTATCGGGTAAAGCATTTAAAGCAGATGATAAAAATAAAGATCAAGGTTTTTACATGGAAGAAAAAGATTATCCTCCGGCTTGTTGCTCAGGCGATGACGAAAATGCTGTAATGAAAAAATTGCAGCGCGATTTTTATTACGAACGCGGCATAATGAGCCGAAATGTTAGTCTGATTCGCAGTCTTGGAGATCTTAATCGATATTACAAAGATGACAAGACTTTTCCTTGGAATAATCCAAGCAAAACTTTTGCAGAATTTGATCCTCCTAAAGATGGAATAGGCGCTGTTAAATTCCGTGTTTTAAGTATTGTTGGATTGGAGGATGCAACCAGAGGAATCTTAGACAAGTACGGTAAAGAATCAAAAATATATAAAAAATGGGAAGAAGTTACAAAAATACAATGTGAATTTGTTTTGAAAGCATTTATTAACGAAAAAGTTAAAGTCCCGTTTTTATGTGCTTTTGGAGCAGGTTGCTTTGGAGGAAAAGCCAGCATGGTAGCAAAATGCTTCAAAGAATTATTAATCGATAAAGGATATATTGATTATTTTGATTATGTTGTATTTCCTATTGGTTATAGTGAAGCTAATTTTAAAGCGTTCAAAAATGAATTCAGTAAAAAATGAATTATCACTTTCTCCGGCGGTGCCGGAGAGAATATCTTTGTAATATTTTCTCCATAATATTTGACAATTTAAAATTTTTTGTTTATACTTAACCATATTGAAAAGCTAAGGAGGAGATCGGTATGAATAAAAACTCGAAAAAACTTTTAAAAATTTTGGCGTTGCTGCTTTGTGAGGCCAATAATATTGGCGGAATGAAATCTAATGCCAGTGGAAATGGAAATTTGCAATTAATTACTCAAAATACTAAAAATATAAATAAGGCTAATAAAGAAAATACAAATTGGATTAAACAAAACCCGATAAAATCATTGCTTATTGGTCTATTTGGAGTTGCCGGATTAGTTTTAGGTGAAGAAATTATAAGGCACAATTTTTTTGCAAATAGTAATGAACCTACATTCGATGAGAAAAATGTTATATCTGATAATGATGAAATATTAAAAATAATAGAAGACCTCAAAAAGAAAGCACCCGAAATTCAAAAAGCTTCGCAAAATGGGGATTATGGTAAGTTTAAAACTACATGGGAGGGTCTAAGTTATTTATTGGGCGAAGATGCTACCAAATTTGTAGAAGAAAACTATCCTGAGTGGAAAGAGCGTCTTAGCAAAAATTCGTATAAAAATTGGCAATATTATTATGGTTATGAATCTTTTGCTTTGATGAGTATGGCTTTTACATTACGTTCGGCAGCACTGAAAAAATATAAACACGATGATATTAAAAATAATGAACTTTTATTTGGAGAAAATTTACCTAGTTTTCCACTAAAATCTTGTAATAATGATGGTAATATTCGTAAAAAACGTCTAGAAAAAGTTATCGTTGAGGATAATGATATTCTTAGAAGCGCTCATAAGTTTTTATTAGAGCATCCTGATTATTTAAGCGTAAAAATTGGATTTTTAAATGCTGGTGACCCTTATGACCCAAATGGTTTTTTGCCCAATCATGGTAGCGCTTTGGAAGAATATCTTTCTATGAATACAAGCTTAGTCAGAGATTTATCCGGTAAGGAATTTCGTAAAGGCCAAGGGAAACAAGGATTTTATACAACCAGACAAGATTTTCCTCCAGTTTGTAATTGGGGGGAAAGTTCGACGATTGATACTGTAAGGGAGCGGC
>JAFSLT010000078.1 GCA_017448285.1 Clostridia bacterium | reverse complement strand
TAAAGTATGCAACTGATGAATTGCAAAAGAAATATTCTAATGCCAAAAATATCGAAGTTTATGGTTATAGTTTGGGTGGATATTCAGCTTCGTGGGTCAGTCAGTTTAAGAGTGTTAAACAAGTTAATCTTTGGTCGCCGATTCAGTTAAATTCTGCCGTAAGTTACTTTCATTTCCCAAGAATTATGGGCAAAATTTTAGGTGTGTGTGTATTTCACCGTAGTGAATTTGATTCGATTAAAAATATAAAAAATTCACATAAAAATTGCAAAATAAATTTATTTTCCGGTATGGATGCCGAAGGTGACTTCCTTTCTATTGAACACAGTGTTTTAGAGGGTAAAGAATATAATTGGCAAGTTAAAGCAAAAGAATGGGGGAAAATGAAGTCTGAGATGTATGGTAGCAAGGACTGGAAAAAATTATGGAAAAACCCGAACGCAAAAACCGATGAAGAAAATCAAAAATTAAAAGAAAAAAATAAAAAAGAATATCAAGAATTATTTTATAATACTGTTAAAGAAAATGAAGCAGGAGTTAGAAATTGGCAATTGAGTCTTGCCAAAGCTTCTTGGCGTAAATTAGCCGGTGAAAATCCAGAGCTGGGCAAGCGCCTGACAGTTGGCTGTTACGTAGCAAGTCACTCCAGTAAACATGTTTTTAATATAGAAAAAAGCTTAAAAGATGGTGACAGTTGGGATGCTGTAAGAGATGGTAGTTCTCTTTCGAGGCATTGCTAAAATTGCATAGAAATAACAGATTCATAGAAGATTATTTTCATGAATTAACAATAGACTTCTTTCGGAACCAGTAATATATATTCGCTCCGGCGCCGCCGGAAAAAAATTTTCGTACTTTTTGCTTTCATTCGAAAAAGGTAATACGTTGCCTTGAAGAATTTAGGTTCTCTCCGGTCGTCGGCCGGAGAAAGCGCCTTTTTTCAAGTGTAGCTACTATAATATTTGAAATTTTTCGCAAAAACAATCAAAATTATGGTACAATTTAAATTCATTAATAGTAAATCCGGCGCAGGCGAGGTGTTTTAAGATAGAAATAAGTTATAAGACTCTTAGAAAATGCGATAAATTTCTTTGGCTCTTGATAAGCATAATATCTTTATATGGGTTTTTACTCGTTAGCAGCGCATCAAGGACCGGAAGCCGTTTTTTTGAATCACAGGTAATATCAGTTTTAATGGGGATTGTTCTTGCGTTTTTCGGTCAATTTATAAATCCTCGAAATTTGTCAAGATATTGGGTATTTATATCTATTTTTTGTTCTGGACTTATGATATATACTTTAATTTTTGGCTCAAGAGTGCAGGGGCTTGCGGGGGTAAGCGCAAAAGCCTGGATTTTATTGCCGGGCGGATTTAATTTTCAATCTTCTGAGCTTGCTAAAATAGGATTTTTATTTTCTTTTGCAAAGCATCTTGAAATTTTAAAAAAAAAAGATAAAATTAATGATATAAAATCACTTGTTTATTTTGGAATTCATGCATTAATTCCGGTGATTTTAACTCATTTGCAAGGCGATGACGGCGCCGCGATAATATTCATCTGTATAATTTTATTTGAGCTTTTTATTGCAGGGCTCGATGCCAAATTTTTTTTGATTGGATTAGCGCTATTTGCAATTTCGATACCAATAATTTGGAATTTTGGTCTGGCGCCGTATCAAAAAAACAGGATACTTAATATGATGAACCCTGAGGCTGACCCTTATGGAATGGGTTTCCAGCAACTTCAGGGCAAAATTTCGATAGGTTCCGGTGGATTTTTGGGTAGCGGTTTATTTAGAGGAGAGCGTGTAGAACGCGGCGATGTTCCGGTTCAGGCAAGCGATTTTATTTTTTCGGTTGCCGGCGAAGAACTTGGATTTGTGGGCTGTTTTTTGGTTATAACACTTCTTTTGGCGCTTATATTCAGAATTTTTTACGTTGCCAAATCATCAAAAGATTATTTAGGTGTTTTTACGTGTTTTGGATTTATCGGCTTAATTGCTTCGCAGTGCATTTTTAATCTGGGAATGTGCCTGAGTTTTTTGCCGGTTATAGGTGTTATTCTGCCGTTTTTTAGTGCTGGTGGTTCTTCGGTTATTTGTTATTATTTAGGCATTGGTCTTATACAGAGTATATATATTTCTCGAAATAAAGATTAAAAAATAAAAAGAAGGTGTGAACTTTTGCATACCGGACATAGAGAAAGATTAAAACGGAAATTTTTAAAATACGGGCTCGATGGCTTTGAGCCTCACGAAGCGCTTGAACTACTGCTTTTTTGGGCGATCCCCAGAAAAGATACAAACGAACTTGCGCATAAATTAATAAATAAATTTGGTTCTATTACGGCAGTCCTTGATGCTCCGATTAAAATTTTAAAAGAAACCGAGGGTATAGGCGAGAGTTCTGCGATTTTTTTAAAACTCATACCTCAAATTGCCAGAATTTATCAAGAAGACAAGCATATGATAAACAAAAAAGCGCCGAGTTTAGAAGAATGCTACGATAAGTTGGTTTCAAAATTTATTGGCAGAACCGAAGAAACAGTTGCCGTTATGCTTTTCGATTCCAAAGGCAAAATCGTCTATGACGGGATAATCAATAAAGGCAGTGTAAATGCCGTCGAAATTTACTCAAGAAAAATAATTGAGCTGCTCAGCGCATATTCGGCAACTTCAATAATTATCGCCCACAATCATCCGAGTGGTATAGCACTGCCTTCGCGCGAAGATATCAGGTCAACGGATAAATTAAAAATTATTTTTGAAAATATGAGCGTTTCGTTTATTGATCACATAATCGTTGCAGACGGCGACTTTGTTTCGATGCGACAAGATAAGATGAGCAAAGCGTTTCGGGATTAAAAAATTTTCTCTCTAGCAGCGCCGGAAAGGAATTTGAATTTTTTCTTTTTTAGACATATATGTTGAGAAAAGACATTCTCCGGCAACGCCGGAGAATGATTAAGTTGAGTAAATATACTAAAATAAAATTTGGAGAAAAAAATTGAAAGTAATTTTATCTAAATATTATGGCCCTTGTTTTGGGGTTTCCAGCGCCTTTGAAGAAGCTATAAACGCAAAAAAAAATATTAAAATTCTTGGCGAAATTGCACATAACCAAATTTTAATCAATAAACTTAAAAATAAAAAAAATATAAAAATAATAAATGATATTTCAGAAGTAAATAAAAACGAAACAGTTGTTATTAGAACTCACGGAATAAAAATCGAAGATTTTAATAATTTATTATCAAAAAACGTAAATATTATCGACAAAACTTGCCCTAAAGTAAAAATCGTGCAAAAAATTGCCGAAAATGCTGAAAAAGAAAATAAATTTTTTGTACTTATCGGTAATGCAAAACATCCGGAAGTTATTGGCATATCTTCTAGGTGCAAAAATACTTTTATTATAAGTAACGAAAAAAGTGCTAAAGATTTATTTTCTAACATAAAATTTGAATGCAATAATTTTATTGTGGCTGCGCAGACTACTTTTGATTCTCAGGAATTTGAAAAAATTTGCCAAGTTATTAAAAATTTTAATTTTAATGTTAAAATTTACAATACTATCTGCAATGATTCGTTAAACCGTAGGAAAGAAATTGAATTAGTTTCAAATTTTGTCGATTCATCAATTGTTTTGGGGAGTAAAACGAGTTCGAATTCGAAAAATTTATTTAAAACAGCTCAAAATTTTTCAAAATATTCTGTATTTGTAGAAAATCCCGAAGATTTTAATTTTGATATTTTAAAAAATAAAGAAAAAATTTTTATTACAAGCGCGGCTTCGGTTTTAAAAGAAACAGTTTTGGATTTTTTAAATAGAATACATATTAATTTTAAAAAAATAAATTTAAAACAAATTATTTAATATATAACGGTGAATTTTGAAAACATCTAAAATTAATTTTAAAAAATTTTCTCTCCGGAGTCGCCGGAGAGAGGCTTGGTATTTATTTATTTTTAGAATATTTACTATAATATTTTTTTTGAATTTTTATTCGATAAAATCAAGTGCCATAGATGTTTCGGCGCGCTCGGCAGTGATAATATGCGCGGATTCAGGTGATATAATATGGGGGAAAAATTATGACGAGCCTCTTGCAATGGCCAGTACGACTAAAATTATGACAAGCCTTTTGGCTCTAGAAGAAGCTAATGCTTCAGGTAACCGTAGTTTAGAAATTACCGAAGAAATAGTAAACGTAGAAGGCTCTTCGATGGGCTTAAAAGTCGGCGATAAGGTCGATTTTGAGACGCTTGCCAAAGGAATGCTTTTGCCTTCGGGCAACGATGCTGCAAATGCGACTGCGATTCTTGTCTGCGGTAGCACGGAAAAATTTTTGGCAAGAATGAACCAGAGGGCCAAAGAAATTGGCATGGAAAATACTTTGTTTTGTACTCCCTCGGGGCTTGATAAAGATAATCATCATTCGACTGCAATAGATATGGCACTTTTAGGAGCTTATGCCATGCAAAACGAAGAATTTGCTAAAATAGTTTCTTCTAAAAAATCCTTGGCAGACTTTGAAGATTCTGATAAAAAAATTTGGCTTAAAAATCACAATAAACTTTTGGATTTATATCCGTTTTGCGTTGGGATCAAAACAGGATTCACCGAAAAAGCCGGCCGGTGCCTTGTTTCTTGCGCCGAAAAAAACGGTACCAGACTTGTTTGCGTTACATTAAATGCTCCTGACGACTGGAATGACCATATTGCAATGTATAATTTTGGGTTTTCTCAAACAAAACATATAGATTTTGATGATACTAACGAAAAATTAGAGATAAAAATAAAAAACGGCGAGCCGAATATTTTAAAAATAATAGGTGCTACTAAATTTTCAAGAACTTTTAAAAATGATTCCGATGCACAGGTTAAGAGAAGTATACAATTATTTAAAAATTTAAAAGCGCCAATAGTCAAAGGCCAATGTGTCGGCAAAATTACTTATGAATTTAATAACAAAATTATAGGTGAAAATTTGCTCTTGGCATCACACGATGTGAAAGCTGTTAAAGTTAATTTTTTCAAAAAAATTTGGAATGCCATTAGTTCATTTTTCAAAAATATATTTGAGTTTACAAAAAAAATTTTCATAAAATAATTTTTAATATTTATTCTTTAGAACCTGTATACAATCTTTTAATTAAATTAATTAAATAGAAATCAAAGAGAAAAGTAAAAAAGATAAACTGAATAAAAGAAGACGTTTTTCCAATTCGGAAAATTTTTTGGTAAATTTCTCCATTGACATCCTGTTTGCAATACGTAATAAGACCGTTTTTCAATATTTTTTGTGGATAAATTCCTCTCCGGCGCTGCCGGAGAGAATGCCTATTTTCTTTTTTTACCGATTATTATAAAAAAACTTTCATTCCGGCGTAGTAATTTATGAATCTGAAAAGAATCATGGCAGGAGAAATGCTTTTTGTGGATAAATTCCTCTCCGGCGCTGCCGGAGAGAATGCCTATTTTCTTTTTTTACCGATTATTATAAAAAAGCTATCATTCCGGCGTAGTAATTTATGAATCTGAAGAGAATCATGGCAGGAGAAATGTTTTTTGTGGATAAATTCCTCTCCGGCGCCGCCGGAGAGAATGCCTATTTTCTTTTTTTACCGATTATTATAAAAAAACCAACTATCATTCCGGCGTAGTAATTTATGAATCTGAAAAGAATCATGGCGGGGGAAATGTTTTTTGTTGTGAAAAAATTTTTGTAAAGTAGCAAAAAACTTCCTTCTGCGGTTCCGGCCGAGCCCGGCAAAGGGTTGGCAATAGACAAAAGTGTTACAAAAGTTTGCGCTGCTATAAAATTTAAAATCGGAAATCCCGGGCATCCAAAAGATTTAGCAATAAAAAAAGATACAAAACAAAATAACAAATTTTGCATTATGCCGTAAAGATAAATAATTGGGCTAAAATTTACTGAAAAATTATTTTCCATTAGAAATGTCATTTCGTCTTCTAATTTTTTACTTATTTTTTCCGGATTTTTAATTATATGAATTCTTTTTGCAATTTTTAAAAAATAATGTATAAGATTCATAACTCTTCTTTTATTTAAGAAAAAAAGAATTAAAAATACTATCCCCGAGCATTGAATAGCAAGCCCTGCAAGAGTTAAAAAAGTAAATCCGGGAATTTTATCTTTAAATTCCTGGTTTTTAAACATTATTGAAAGCGATGAAATTGCAACAGTACATAATTGAGAAATAAAAAATTTTTGTGATAAAACCGAAATCGCTTTGCCTGTTTCTACTTTTTTTGAATTTAATAAAATAACCTGCGAAGCTTGACTCCCCGAAGAAAACGGCGTTATCGCGCCATAAAACTGGCCATACATTGTTACTTTAAAATAATCAAATATCGAATTGCTAAATTTCGGTAAAAGTTCCTTAATCATCAAACAATCAAAAAACCACGATAAAAATATCGAAAATATGGCCAACATCAAGTACACAAACTCTAATTTTGGGAATATATCAATTAAAACCAAAAAATTATTGTTTTGAATACAAAAATAAATTAATATTCCAAATGAAATCAGGCACGGCAGAATTTTGGTGATAAATTTTTTAAAATTATTATTTATCATATTGCCTCAAAATTAGTGTGATTTATTATTGTTATTATTTTTATTTTTATCATTATCATCGCACCCGGGGTCTTTAACAGGATACATAGGCTCCGGGCAGCCATCTTTTGGCACATAGTTATCTGACATAAAATGTTTTATCGATTTTCTTATTGCTTTAATATTATTTACTAATCCTTTAAAGTTTGCCGATTTAAAATGCATCATGAATAAATCGTACGAAATTATAAAGTTTAAACGTCCAGCATAGCCTTTCATTCTGCGCTTATATTTTTTATAAATGCCCTTTTTTTCGTAAAAATTGCGCATAATTCCCAAAGACTTCATAAAATCGTTTATTTTTCTGGCGTTCATAGTGTGCAAAATGCTGCTGTCGCGCATTACGTAATTATAAAGAACGTCCGGAATAAAAGTTACAAGATTTGCATAGAAAAAAAGCTGCGGAGCGGTCGCGGAGTCTTCAAAGTACATGTTATAAAATTCAATTTTATGATTAACAAAAAGTTTTCTTTTAAAAAGCTTGTTCCACAAAAATGCAAACGTGCCTATACACGAAGTTATTTTTTTCAGCGCTTTTTCACCCGAATACACCCCCGGAATAGTGTTAATCGGGCAATAAACTTTGAGTTTTGTACTTTCAAAGTAAAAATAAAAATTGCAGCATACGATATCCGAACCTGTTTTTATTGCGGCAAAATAAAGCTTTTTAAGATAATTTGGCTCTAAAAAATCGTCGCTGTCCAAAAACGCAATATATATTCCGCGGCTGACTTTAATTCCTGCATTTCTTGCCATGCCCACACCGGAATTTTCTTGATCTACTAATATAAAATTATCATGTTTATTAACAAATTCCTGTATTATTTCCAAACTCCCATCCGTCGAGCCGTCGTTGACTATTATTACTTCAAAATTTTTAAAAGTCTGGTTTTCAACAGATTCAAGAGTTCTTCTTAAATATTTTTCCACGTTATAAACAGGAATAATCAAACTTATATCAATTTGTTCATTCATCATTTTCACCAGTCCAAGTTTTTATTATAGCACCCCTATTATACAGCTATTTAATTGAATTTTCAAATTCTCATAGAACGCAATATTCGTTTGCAGCTTTCAAAAAATTTTTTTAAGAACATTCCTAAGTTTATTTCTTTTTTTTTGTACTTCGCAAAAAATACTTTAAATGCAAAAGTGAAAATATGTATACAAAAAAATTTATGTCTTAAGCTAAAAGTCTGATATTCCTTTTTTTTACCAAAAAATTCTTTCAAAAATTCGGAATATTTTATATAATCGCTAAGTATTTGCTCATCCATTTTCCAAGTTAAGCTCGTTTCGTTTATATAATAATTATATAATTTTTTTTTAGTAATAGAACATTTTTTTATTTTTGAAAAAGTCTGCAAACATATTATTTTATCTTCAAAACACATTTGGGGCATAATAACATTATCAAAAAGAGAACGTTCAAAAAGTTTATTCCACAAAAAAGATTTTAATGAAATATCGCTGATTAAACTTTTTAATATTTGATTCCTAGAAAAAATTCCTGATTTATGAAAAAATATGTTATTTGAAATTTTAAAATCACCGATTTGTTTTTTATAATTGCAAATTGATATTTGGCAGTTTTTTATATTTTCATGTAAAATTTTCAAAAAATCTGGCTCAACAGAGTCATCGCTGTCAACAAAAGAAATATATTTGCCAACAGAATTTTTTATTCCAAAACTTCTGGCATAAGAAACGCCTTTATGTTTTAGTTTAAAAATTTTCCAATTTTTATTTTTTTTGCAAAAATTTTCAGCAATTTCGCACGAATTATCTTTGGAACCGTCATCAATAATTATTACCTCAAAGTCTTTAAATATTTGATTTTCCAAAGATTTAAAAGCTCGATTCAAAAATTTTTCCCTGTTATATACAGGCAATATAACACTTATTTCTATCATGAATTAATATTTACAAAAAAAAAAAATATTGTCAAATTATCAGTCTGGCATTTCCGGGGGTATTGCTAAAAAAGAAAAAGATAGGTATTTCCTCCAGCGCTGCCAGAGAAAATGACAAAAACATGCTTGGAAAACACCCCCCAATTTTTCCGGCATCTGCCAGAAATACGATAATAGTATGAATAGTATGTTTAAAAAAGAGGGTCAAAATAAAAAAATATTGGGCAAAATTAACTTAAAACCATAAATTTTCAATTAATGTACCATCTTTGAAAATTTCAACACCACCCCCACTTACAAGTAAATTATAGTTTGCTGAGAGATTCACCCCAATTGATAAAAGCTCAACTGCGTACTCTACACCTAGTACATTGCGACTTATTCTATTATCGCTAACAACTTTTAATAAACCTTTCAACTCAGATTCCTGCTCTGGTGTAAATCTATATTCTTTTATTCTATCTAATGCTTTATTAACGAACTCATGCCATTCTTGGACTTCTTGGACTTCTTGGACTCCTTGGGCTTCTTGGATTCCATGGTATTCTTGGAATTCTTGGTCTCATAAACTAATAACTTCTGAACGAAAATCTACGAATTCTTCATTTTTTATAGATGATTCGTTAAAATTATTCGACATATTCTGAAGCGTTGTTGTACCTTGTAGATTTTCATTTAAATTATTATTCAGATCTATCGATTTCGATGGTTTATCCATTTTTTTATCATGATCATGGATAATCTTTTTTTGATTTTTTAAAAAAATATCTTTATTTATTATATTTATTTCGTTGTTAATATTGCTGTTTTTTTTACTTTCAACAAAAATTCC
>JAFSLT010000077.1 GCA_017448285.1 Clostridia bacterium | reverse complement strand
TTCTCATTCCCGTGTACAATGGTTCTATCTCTTTCCACTGTCTATCTGTCAGATCGCTCGGGTACGACTTCCTATTTTCTTTTTGCATAATTCCTATTTTATCACTTCTATCTTATTTTGTGAATACGGGTTCTTAATTTTAAAGGCTAAAAATAAGAAAATTTTTGATATTGCTAAGAGCCTGCTTAAAATCTCGAATGGGTATAAATTTGGGTTAGAGTTGTTAAAGGTATTGAAAAAGATATTAAAGTATATTAGAATGAAAAAATGGTAGGAAATTATAGCGACATAAGTCGAGAACAATTTGAAATAATCCGAAGGGATTTAGAAAAAGCTAAAAAAGCGACGAACCCGAGAAAAGTGGATCTATACGATATTTTTTGTGTGTTCTTAATACATATTGAAGACAGGATGTCAGTGGAGAAATTTACCAATTTTATCCAGTTTATCTTTTCTACTTTTATCTTTAATTTTTTTTTAATTAAAAGATTTTAGATAGGCTCTAAGTATGAATTGACATTTTATTTGTCAAAATGTACAATAAAAGTCAGGGGATAAATTATGATTTACATTAAGCTGGATGTTGAGGTGATAAATTATGTTTAAAAATAAAAGAAAAAAAATTACAGCTATTGCGGCGGCAGCTCTCTGTTTTTCTGCAAATGTAAAAACTTCAAATGCTCAGGAAGTTATTATTGTAAGTGATGATGATGGTGGCGGTGTTGTTTTAGACCCTGTTAAAAACACAGAACATGAGAGTGAAAAAGATAGCGATAGCGGTGTTGGCAGTTTATTATGGCCGGCAGCGCTTGCAGCAGTTGGAGGGCTTGTAGGTACTCTTGCTGGCAAAAAGTCGAACTCAAAAGACGATAATAAAGATGATAAATCTGTATCAAACAATTCGTCTGCAACATGGATAGGCAGTACGGTTGGGGCTCTGGCCGGGGTAGTTGTAAGTAGTAAGTTAGTAAGAAAAAAAGTTTGGACGCCTGTTTATAATTTTTTTTCAAAGTTGTTCGGTTCTAAAAAAAATGTTCCTAATCCTACTATTACTCCACTTGAGAATCCAGATTATGAAAAAAATATGAAAAAAATATCAAAACTTTTGGATAATTTTGTTGATTCAATAGTAGTTTTGCAATTTATAAGGTTTTCAGAACTTTCGGATAGTGATAAAACAAATATGATGTCCATAATTAAAGATTGCAGTTTTCGATATGAATTTATTAATGAATTAGTAATAAATTACACTGATAATATTATAAATTTAGGTTTAAAAAAATCTCAAAATGAAATGTGCAAGGAACTTAAAAAAGAAATATATAATAAGATCAGAAATTCGGTTAGTTCGCTCGGGCTTGGAAAGTTAATTAATAATTTGGAAGAAGCCAACAAAAAATTTAGTCTTATAATTGAAAAACTTGATCTAAAAAATGATTCCGAAGATAAAAATTAATTTTTTTTAATTTATTATTTAAATAATTTACAATATTAAACATATTAAGACTTGACAATTATTTAAAAATATAGTATAATTTAATTATGATCTTCTATAAAAAGAGGTGATTAATTTGATTATATTTAATTTTTTTAAAATAATTTTATTACAATTAACAATATTTTTAAGTTTTATTTGCCCAATTAGTTTAGTTCAATCTGAACAAAAAAATGAAATTATAGTCGATCATGCATTTACAATTGAAAAAAATTCAAATAATGAACTGAAAACAAATTTTGAAAACGATAAAAAAAAAAATAATAAAGAAAAAAATAATACAGTTAATTATATTATTAAAATTCCGGAAGAAATTAAAACTGTTCCCGGCGCCGAGGAAAAGAAAGGTGCAAAATATTATTTTTTTAAAGTAATTGATAAAATATCATGGGTATTGGAAGCATGTTTTTCGGGATTTTTAGGAATTATTGGTGGATATATTGCACAAAAAGTTATTGATCAAGTTGATGAGAATAAGGAAGAAAAGCAAGAACAAGAACAAAATGAAAATGAACAAGTGCAAAAATAGAAAATACAAAATATTGCTCTCCGATATCCGTCGGAGAGTTTTTAGGCATTGATAAAACGATAGTAAATGCGCAATAGTGGGGAAAAGGTGTTCAAATAATGGACTTTTCTTTTTGTCAAGACCACTTTTTAGAAAATTATCTCCATGTATGAATATAAAACTATTTACATCATTTCCTCCGGCGGCGCCGGAGGATATCTACTCTCTTAAGCAATACCTTTTCGGCATCACAAAAAATATTTTTAATATTTTGGCACTGCCTGCTACTTAAGAACAATAGGGGGCTCAGATGCGTCGACGACATCCTTTGTTATCGTTATTTTTTTTATTGAATTATCCGAAGGAGAAGTAAACATGGGGTCCATTAAAATATCTTCCATGATTGAACGCAAACCTCTGGCGCCGGTGCGCCTTTCGATGGCTTTTTTGGCGATCGACATTAAAGCCTCGTCTTCGACAATTAATTCAATATTATCAAGCTTAAATAAATGCTGGTATTGTTTTAAAATTGAATTTTTTGGTTCTTTTAAAATTTTTACAAGTGAATCTTCATCAAGGCCTTTAAGAGCGGTAATAATAGGCAGACGACCGACAAGCTCCGGAATAAGCCCAAATTTTACTAAATCTTGAGCTATAACCTGCGACATCCAATCGGTAGTCTCGATTTCTTTTCGGCTTTTAACATCAGCACCAAAGCCCATCGAGCTGCTGTGGACCCTTTTTTCAACGATTTTTTCAATTCCGTCAAAAGCACCGCCGCAAATGAATAAAATATTTTTTGTGTTAATTTGAACATATTCGCCCTGCGGGTGTTTTCTGCCGCCTTTTGAAGGAATATTAGAAATAGTACCCTCGATAATTTTCAAAAGTGCCTGTTGCACACCTTCGCCGCTCACATCGCGCGTTATAGATGTATTTTCAGATTTTCTCGAAATTTTATCAATTTCGTCAATATATATTATCCCGCGCTCGGCACGCTCTACATCCAAATCTGCTGCCTGCAAAAGACGCAATAAAATATTTTCAACATCATCGCCAACATAGCCGGCTTCTGTAAGCGTTGTGGCATCTGCTATGGCAAACGGAACGTTTAAAAATTTGGCAATAGTTTGAGCTAAAAGCGTTTTTCCGACTCCTGTAGGACCCAAAAGCAGAACATTACTTTTTGTTAATTCAACTTCGTTATTATTACCAGAGCCCAAATATATTCGTTTATAATGATTATAAACAGCAACCGACAAAGCTTTTTTTGCTGCATCTTGCCCGATAACATAATCATCAAGATTTTTTTTTATTTCCATGGGCTTTGCAAAACTCGAACCGCTCTGAAATGGTTCCACTTTATTGTTTTTCTTCTCCAAAACAGGATTTGAATTTGAAAACTTTTTTTTCTCATCTTCAAAAGCCTGAACACATAAATCGACACAAAAATTGCATATACAGCTCCCTGTGGGAGAAGCTATAATGCGGTCGACTTCATCTTCAGATTTCCCGCAAAAAGAACAAATATGCTTGCTCATAACAACACCAGACTTTCAAAATTATTTTCTAACATCTAATATTTTATCAACCAGACCGTATTCCAAAGCTTCTTGAGCACTCATGATATTGTCGCGCTCAGTGTCTTTTGCAACTTTTTCAACTTCTTGCCCGGTAAACTCTGAAAGGAGTTTATTAAGTCTATCTTTTGTTCTTAAAATCCAATCAGCATGAATTTTAATATCCGTAGCCTGCCCTTTAACTCCGCCTAAAGGCTGATGAATTAAAATTTCACTGTTTGGCAGCGCCATTCTTTTCCCTTTTGTTCCGGCTGCCAACAAAAACGCTCCCATACTGGCGCTAAGGCCCATCGAAATAGTTCTTACATCGCATTTTATATACCTCATGGTGTCATAAATTGCAAACCCATCAGTTACAGACCCACCGGGACTGTTTATATAAAAATTTATTTCTTTCGAAGAATCTTGACCTTCAAGGTACAAAAATTGCGAAACAATTAAACTTGCAGTTGTGGAATTTACTTCATCATAAAGCATAACAATTCTATCGTTTAAAAGCCGCGAAAAAATATCGTACGAACGTTCACCGCGCCCTGTGTTTTCAATTACATAAGGAATTAAAGCCATTATAAAACCTCAAAAATTTTTAATAAAACCTGTGTGAGTTAAAACTCACACAAAAATTACTCTTCACCCTCTACGGCATCATCCTCGACATCAGTTTCGGCATCAGATGCATCGTCTACTACTTTTCTCTTTGATTCCGGCACACCTTCATCCTCACTTTCGTCAGTTTTACTAACCTCTTCACCAGATGTATCTTCTTCATTTTCTTGCTCATCGTCAATATCAGGCTCTTCAGGGGTTTCTGATTGAACTTCATCAACAAATTTTACTTTAGACATTAAAAGTTCGATAACTTTTTCGCCAACCATTCTGTCGATTATTTCTGCCTTCGAAACGCCATCAGTTGGCATGCCTTGAGCTCTTAATTCCTCAGCATATTTTTCAATTTCGGCGTCAGAAAACTTCATTCCTTCTTTATCGGCAATGCTGTGGAACGCAATCAGCCCTTTAAGATCCATTTTTACTATATCAGCAATTTTTTTATTAAATTCATCTTCGCCGCCAAAAGATTCAACGAGCGCTTCTGGGCTCTGACCCATACTTTCGGCAATTTTTTTGTATTGGTTTTTTACGAGTGTTATTTTCCCTTTTAATAAATCGTCTGATACCAAATCATCTCCGACCATGCTCACAAGTTTTTCAACCATTTTGCTTTTCTTTTCATTTTCATAAACATTTTGATGATGCTTATCAATTTTTTCTTTTATAAAATTTTTAAATGCATCTAAACTGTCAAATCCGTTTTTTTCAGCAACTTCTGGCATTTCGTAAGCTCTTTTAACAGCAAGAATTTTTAAATCCGCTCTAACTTTTTTGCCGGCAATATCTTTATTTGGTAGCTCTTTCGGGAACTCAAATTCCGACTGAAACACCCCTTCGGCCGCATTATGATTCTTTAAAGAATTTTCAATCGATACAATTTGCCCAGAACCTACTTTAATTTTAAATCCACGCAAATTTCTGAATTTTTTAAACGATTGATCATTCTTATCAACCTTACCATCTACAGTTAAAGGTTCCATTTTTTCTATGTCAAGTTTTACCATATCATTATCTTGGACTTTTGTTTGAGCATCCATGTGCCTGCTGCCCATGCGCTTTTGAGCCATATCAAGCTGCGTTTGAATTTCTTCCTCTGTAACTTCTTTTTTTGGTTCAATTTCAACCTGAACATTATTGTAATCAATATCAACTTTAGGATAAATATTAACCTCCATTTGAGTTTCGACTGAATTTTCATCTTTATTTACAATTTGTGGCTTTGCCTCTGATGATATAGACATATATAACTCCCCCTCTATAGTAATTATTTTTTCTTTGGTTTCTTCCACAAGAAGATCAACCATTTTTGGATACAAAAGACTAAGCGCCGCATCGTAAAAAATATCCTTACCGTACTCGTTTTCTATAATTCCGCGCGGTACTTTGCCCTTTCTGAACCCCGGAACTCTAAACCATTTTTTCTGACGATTCCAAACAATGTTTACTTTATCTTCAAATTCTGAATTGTCAATAGAAAAAACAGCTTTAGCTTTATTACCATCTTTTTTGAACGAAACTAATCTCATAATACTTCCTTCTTTCCTTTGGTATCCGGTTTATTTTATGATACCAGAATGAATTACTAAAGTCAAATATCCACTAGTTTTGGCTTAAACCTGAGATAATCACACGAAACAAGTTCACATTTTATTCCCCTGACAACTTGCGAAGAGATATATTTTGATGAGTCTTTTGAGTGGATATGACCATAGTAACAATATTTTATCTTATTATCGTGTAAAAAGTCAATTATTTTTGTCGTTTCGTTAAAATAAACAGGCGGATAGTGCAGGCAGACAATCTTGGGTATTTTATTGTTTTTGCAAGATTTAAGCGATAAATCAAGCCTTATTAGTTCGCGATTTAACATCTTATCGTCATGTTCATCTTTAGTTTTTGTGGTCCAGCCGCGAGCACCGCAAATTGCATAGCCTTGAGTTTCGATGCAATTGTTATGTAAGATTTTAAAATTTTCAAATTTGTTTTTTTTGAAAAAATCTTCAATTTTTTTATTTGTGCTCCACCAATAGTCATGATTGCCTTTTAGTAAAATTTTTTCGCCCGGCAAAGAATTTAAAAATTCAAAATCCTTAAATGCTTCGTCAATCCTCATCGACCAAGAAATATCACCGCAAATTACAACTGTATCTTCCTTTTTTACAGTTGCTTTCCAGTTTTTTTCAAGCAAGTAAATATAATTCTCCCAGCCCGGAAAAATCTCCATGGATTTTTCCGTTCCGAGCGAAAGATGCAAATCTGATATCGCGTAAAGTGACATTTACTCTCCTTTATCGAGGAATCTTTTGTTTTGTGCAGTTTACAATCCTAGAACCGTCGTAAGTTTCTTTTCCCCAAATACAATTATCGCATATATCCAAACACTGCACCGATTTTGGAATAAAAGCACCTATGGGGCACTTTTGCGTTACAGAGCATTGACGATATTTTATTTTTTTATTAAAAAACTTACCTCCACTAAAATTAGATGAAAAATTATTATCAATATATCTCACATACAACACCTCATATTTCAAAATAATTTTATTTTTTAAAAGCTAAAAA
Organism: Clostridia bacterium; assembly: GCA_017448285.1. Classification (GTDB taxonomy): domain Bacteria; phylum Bacillota; class Clostridia; order Oscillospirales; family Acutalibacteraceae; genus Improbicoccus. Next base: position 3,152 of record JAFSLT010000077.1, on the reverse strand, counting down.
ATTCAGTTAATATATTTCTTTTTAAAATTAATATCAAGCAAAAATATTAAGCAGCACAAAACAAGTGCGATGCTTCCCAAAATATTCGTTGAAGTACTTGGGAAGTTACCAGAATTAATATTCAGACTTATATTTTGCATTTTAATTAATAAAAAAGTCAAAAAAGACGACAATAAAGCATTTAGAAATCTAAACACAAAAAAATTTAAATAATTTATTTTTAAATTTTTTAATATTGAAAAAACCTGAAAATGAACACAAAGCCCTCCCCAAGATGTTGCAAATGCAAGCAATTGAGGAAACACTCCGTAATTTGAAATCATCTGGCAAGATTTGGTTACTTCGAGTATTATCTGAAAAAAACATTTCGATATTTCCTGTGGGAGACCCAAACCTGATAAGAGTATATCACAAAAATAAATTATTTGCAAGCTATACAAAAAAATATATAAAATATTGAAAATTATAACTAAAAAACACATGTTTATAACAGCTGAAGACGCTGATTCACAAGAGTTTATCAAAGCTTCGGCAAATGATATTTTTTTTGGTTTAAAATTTGAATTGAAGACTTTAGTTTTTTGAAAAATATCGCTGTTTTCATGTGCTATATTATAAAATTTTTGATTTTCATGTTTTTTTTCTAAAAACGCTAAAATTATTGCAATTGTGAGCGACGAAATTATTTGCGAAAAAAGAATTATACCGGCAATTTTTAAATTTTTTATAAGAGTATTGCCGATAACGCCCAAAATAAAGGCAGGTCCTGCATTTACGCAAAATTTGAGCATTCTTTCGGCTTGTTTTGAATTTATTATTTTTTTGTCAAAAAGTTCAGAAATTCCTTTGGCTCCAACCGGAAAGCCGCCTATCATACTTAAAAAAATAACAGGGAGAGCTGCTGGCGGCAAAAAAAATATTTTTTTTGAAATAAATGCAAAAATTTTTCCTAAGATATTCGCCGCGCCGGAATTTATCATAAGCGACGCAAAAAATATAAACGGGAAAAGTGACGGAACAAGAGTTCCAAAGCATATCTCAAAGCCTTCTTTTACTCCCGAACATGATAAATCCGGTCGACGAACAAGAAATATTCCAAAAAATATTATAAAAATAAGGGTCAGTGATTTTTTTAAAAGCTCTTTTGTTTTAATCATAACACTATTTATGAACAATATATATTTTTTATGTGCCGGTGAGATTATTTGCTAAAAGAAAAAACTAAAAAATTTTTGAATCTTTTAAATAATTCGCCACTTAATTTTGCAAACGAAAATTCTAATTTTGAAATTATTGGCAATAAAGAAGTAAAAATTGAAGGCTGCAGAAAAATTTTGGATTTTTCTGATAAAAATATAAAAATTTTAGCAAAAAATATGTCGGTAAGTTTTTCGGGTCGGAATTTAAACATTAAATGTCTGACTCAAGATTCACTTTTAATCAGCGGCTTTATAAATAATGTAGAATTTTATACATGAAAATAGACTTTTTCGAAACTATAGTGCTTTCATTTGAAAAAGGTAATATGTTGTCTTGAAGAATTTGGTTTCTCTCCGGCCGGAGAGAGTGCCTTTTTTTAAGTGTAACTATGTATAGTGTCAATGCTAAAAAAATTGTATAGTTCATCTCTCCGCGTCGTCGGAGAGAATATCTTGGCATTAAAAACCCCCGGCTATGCCGGGGGATGCTTTCTTCTAACAACACCTATACAAATCCTACTTTTATTTTTATTTGTTAGATTCATTTATATTTGGTCCCATATATTTGTTAAAAATCTGACTCATTCCTTTTTTGACATATGCATTTTGTGCTTTCACATTTTCATAGCAAACCGGACACCCAACTTCTGCCTTAAACCCGGCGACACAGTTTTTACAAATACTAGAATGACAATGTCTACAATGATAAAAATTACTATATTTAGTATTGTTCACAAAACGATACACAAGCAAACTTGTTTTGCATGCCTTACATTCAAGAGTTTTTTGGGGATCAAATTCAAACTTGGTTGGAAACGCTACAAGACTACCATGAGGAGCATGGTCGAAACTGAAGTAAAAAGTTGCCATCAAACCTCGAAGTATTTTATTATCACCTGTTTCTGCGCCAGAGGCGTTAGAAGCACCAGAAGCGTTAGAAGAACTACCTTCCATCGCCAAAGTACTAGAAAAATTGCAACAAGATGAAACCAAACCCAAGCCCAAACTACAAGCAACAAGTTTGGAAAATTTGAAAACGAACATAAAGCCGACTCCTCCTAAAATAAACAAGATACGTAAGCAAACATAAAATTCGCCTACGCGACGATTATAAAATAATAAATCAAAAAATTCAATACTTTTATTTTAGATATTTCTAAAATTAAATAGATAATAACGATTCATATAAAATTATATCACATGTAAGTGTAGCAAAACAGGGGAAATGATATTATTTTCTCCGGCGACGCCGGAGAGAATATTTTTAATTTAATTTTTCAGTTTCGAAAAAACCAGTTGATTTTTTTCCCTTTTGCAGTATAATAATAGCAAGAGTTAACCGTTAAAACGGCTAGCCACCCAAAATCGCGAATTTTAAAAATAGTCGTTCATTTGAGACGTGGCGACTATTTTATCATTTCTTTTATGGATTTAACTATTGATATTGCCGTTAAAATTATTTGCAATAGTATGTAAACTTCATAAAGATTCATGTGTCTCCCCTCCTTTCATAAGAGGGTATGACCAGCCGCCATTGGCACTCTTGCAACAAATATAATATCAAAAAATTTTTATTTTTTCAATAGAATTTCTTCAAATCTAATAATTGTTACGAAAAAATTAAATGAACAAATTCCTCCGGCGCCTACGGAGAGAATACTTTGAAATTAATTTTTCAGTTTCGAAAGAAGTCTAATATATAGAGCAATGCCAGAATAGAAATATAAAGGCATGAATTTCTCCGGTATCACCGGAGAAAATATTACTAAAAGAGGCTCTTATTGATATTAAAAATATTAAGATGGCTGTTCGGTTACATAATTTTTAAAACGGACGCAAAAAATTCAAGATTATTTTTAAATTTAATCGCAAAATCTAAAATAAAAATCTGGGAAATAAATAAAATAAATAAAATTTTATATGCAAAAGTAAATTCAAGCGAATATAATTATT
>JAFSLT010000076.1 GCA_017448285.1 Clostridia bacterium | reverse complement strand
TCTTCAGAATCGTTATTATTATCATTATCATTTTTATTTTTATCAATCTTGTTTTCGTATTTCTCTTCATTATTTAAATCATTTAATTCATCGTTCAAATTATTTGGTTTATCACCGTTATTTTCAATTTTATTCTTATTCTTATTTTTATTCTCATTTTTAATATGTTTGGCTAAAAAAACTGATGCAGTAACGATACCTCCAAGAAATAAAGTGCCAATGCCTCCGGTTAAAATTTTGTGATTTTTAACCCAATCAATAACAATTTTCTTTTTACCATTTAAAACAGCGTTTTTTTCAGCCGCTAAAGTTTTAGTAACTCCTGGATTTTTAGTTACTTCCAGCGCTTTTGACATTGGAGATTTACCTCCAAGCATTGATACAAATGTCAATAGTGCTGCAGTTTTGCGTTTTTTAAAATTTGACATGAGAGTTTCCTCCTTAAAAATAAAAATCTTATTTTCTAAAATACTCTAAAACGAGCAAACTTTTATTATTATATCACAGATTATATTTTTGTCAATATATCTTGCTATAAGTTTTTATCTTTAATGTATAATACTTTCACTTGAAAAAAGTCATATTATTTCGAAAAATTTATTTTCTTTCCCGGCACCGCCGGAAAGAACACACTTCTGTTTTAATTTTCAAGTTTGGAAAGAAATCTAATATTGATTTTTCAAATTTTATTTTTTATAATAAAAAAATGCTGTTATAGCTCAGTAGGCAGAGCACGTCATTGGTAATGACGAGGTCGGCAGTTCGAACCTGCTTAACAGCTCCAAGGGGTGAAATTATGCAAAATATCTGGGAAAATTCGCCGGAAATCTTGAAGAATTTTCTTTTATATATACAAACAGTCAAAAATAAATCAGAAAAGACAGTGGATGAATATTTTTTAGATTTGAGAACTTTTTTTAGATTTATGCTTGTTTTTAAAAATTGTGCAGATAGCGAACTTGAGTTTGAAAAAATCGATATATCAGCAGTTGACATAGATTTTATCAAAAAAATAGAAACCATTGATATTTTTGAATATATGAATTTTTTGATTAAAGTCAGAAAAAATAACGCTTCGGCAAGATATAGAAAAACTGCGAGTTTGCGGGCATTTTTTAAATATTTGAGTGTTAAATTAAAAATTTTAGAAAATAATCCGGTAAAAGAACTTGACACTCCAAAGCTTAAAAAGAGCGTGCCAAAATATATGACACTCGACGAAAGTTTAAAACTTTTGGAAGTTATTCGAAAATATGGTAATAAAAATAAAGAAAGAGATTATGCAATAGTAACATTTTTTTTAAATTGCGGTATGCGGCTTTCGGAACTTGTGAACATAAATTTGAAAGATATAGGTAGCGACAATTCGCTCAGAATACTCGGCAAAGGCAACAAAGAGCGTATTCTTTACTTAAACGATTCGTGCTTAAAAGCGCTAGACGACTACAAAAAAGTCAGAGGTGAAGCAAAAGATAAAGAAGCACTTTTTTTAAGCCGCAGCAAAACTCGGATTAGTGCGAAAACAATACAGTTTTTTATGAAAAAATACTTTATGCTCGCCGGGCTTTCGCATAAACATCTTTCAACGCACAAGCTCAGACATACTGCCGCAACTCTTATGTACCAATACGGCGGGACCGATATAAGGGTTTTAAAAGATATTTTAGGTCACGAAAATATTTCTGTTACTCAGATTTATACTCACACTAATCCAAAACAAGTTAAAAATGCTATTTTAAATAATCCTCTCGCGAGGTTAAGTAATTAAGATATTTTTATAATAGCTCTCTTTCGGAAGCGTTAACACATATTTTCTCCGGCGGCGCCGGTAGGTATCTGACCTTTACTTGCATTTTTAATAAAAATTTTTATGAAAAATATCAATTTGTGCTTGACAAATTTTTTTTTGCGTATATAATTAAAAATAATGCGTCATTTTGTCTGCATTGGATATTTTAATTTTAATCATATATAGGAGGTAGTTTTTATGTCGAAATTCGATAAGAAGACAATCGCGACAATGTTAGCGTTTGCAGCGCTTTTGGGCAATAAAACTTCGGCAACAACAATAAATCCCCAAACCGTTGGGGCAGTAGGGGGGGGGCGGCTTCAAGCAATTCCGAAAAGCTCAAGAAAACTCAAGGTATGGGCATCGGCGCAAAAGTTGCAATTGGAGCAGCGGCGCTAGTTGGTGCATATGCTACTGCAAACGAAGTTTTGGGCGATACCGGTCTTGTCAATCACCCTGCGATGGGGAGATTCACTGCAAAAAAAACAATTGAGTATTGGATGAGAGATGTTAAAAAAGAAGAGGAATTGATCGATCAAATTATCCAATTCATTGATGATTCCGGTGCAAGTGATATTTACAATTCAATAGAGGCTAAAAAGAAAGCATTAAATGAAATTTTAATGGAAAAAAAAGATTTAATATCTAATATTAAAATCGACAATTGTTCAATAAGCCTTGGAAACAAAGAAGAGGAAAATGATATAAAGCTCGGGCAATTATTGTCACTAGTGGCAATTAACGAAAATTTTATTAAAGTTCTAAAAGTTAATTTATCAAAAATAGGTCTTAGTCGTTATTCTATTGGAGGTGTAAAGTTTAATCTGTCTAAAAACAGTATTTTTTTTGGTATTCCAGATACTAGTTCGTCGAACATGACTATGCTTGGTAATACTGTCTTAACTTTAAATAACGATGGCAGTTTAACAGTTCACTCTCATTTTAAAAAGTTTAATGACCTAATTAGTGGTAAAGTTTTAGATAATTTTAGTTTGCAATTTACAATTCCTGCCCCTAAAAATCCTGCCCCTAAAAAATAATTTTGGCTTTTTTGATATTCTCTCCGGCATAGCCGGAGGAGTTAATTTTTTTCAATTTTATTTGCATTTTTGAAAATGTTGATATAGAATATTATGCATGTGCAAATTTTTAGTCGGAACATGCATATATTCATATTTTTTTGCTTTTGCATATAATTATTTACATGGCGCCATAGCCAAGCGGTAAGGCAGAGGTCTGCAAAACCTTTATTCCTCAGTTCGATTCTGAGTGGCGCCTCCAAGATTTTCATGTTTGGTTTTTATGTTATGAAAAGTAAAAGTAAAAATTTGATAATTATTTCGGGGCCTTCGGGGGTTGGAAAAGACAGTGTTATAAGTAGGATTCAAAGCATTGATTCTAAAATTTCGCTGGCAATTTCGGTAACTACAAGAAAAATGCGCTTGGGAGAAAAAGATGGTGTAAATTATCATTTTTTATCGCGAGAAAATTTTGAAAAAAAAATTGAAAATTCTGAGTTTTTGGAGTATTCTGAATATTGTGGCAATTATTACGGCACTTTAAAAAAACCTATCGAGAAAGCTATGAAATCCGGGCGCAAAATAATACTTAAGATTGATATTCAAGGTGCCGAAAAAGTGCGCGAAATATATGACGACTGTTTTAGCATTTTTATTTTGCCGCCCAGCATTGAAGCCTTGAAAGAGCGGATAACTTTAAGAAATTTAGACTCTAAAGACGATTTGGATTTGCGTTTAAAAAGAGCTATGATAGAGATAGAAAATGCTTGCAATTATGATTTTGCAGTAGAAAATGATGTGGTTGACAGCTGCGCGAGAAAAATTATTGATAAAATTTATGAATTGGAGAAAAATAATGGTGTATGATTTAAATAAATTTGAAATTACTATGGTTGTTGCCAAGGCGGCACGCCAAATAACAACTGACGCTTTAATTCATGGCAAACTTTTGGATTGCAACGCGGTTGCCTTGGCTTCGCAGGAATTTAAAAGAAATAAAATAAAAATATCTTTGAACTAATTTTTTAATTTTAATGAAAATTCAGGTTGCGGTAGAAAAATCCGGATTTGCATTTGAAAGAGTTTTTACTTATAACGTGCCTGAAAAGTTCGAAAAATATATTGATTTGGGCACGCGAGTTTTGGTGCCTTTTGGTAAAAAAAATTCGCTAAGGCTTGGCTTTGTTTTAAAAATTTTAGCTACCAATGACGGCGAGTGTTTGGTCGAAAATTTAAAAGCAATAGATTCGGTTATTGATGAAAATTCTTTATTGGATAAAAATGCTTTTGATTTGGCTCAATGGATAAGTAGCTACTATTTGTGTACTTATTATGAAGCTTTTTCGGCGATTTTGCCAAAATATATCAAAAAAGAAAAAAAAACCGAAGATTTTAGTGGTAAAATTGAAATTTCTGATATAATTTTGTCTGAATACCAAGATTCGGTTTATAAAAATATTTTGGACTGGTATTTTAATTCTGATATTTTTTGTTCTTTACTTTATGGAATAACTGGCAGCGGTAAAACAAGTTTATTTTTAAAATTAGCACAAAAATTAGCTTTAGAAAAAAAAAATATTCTGATTCTTGTCCCCGAAATTTCTCTTATGCCGCAAATGTTATCAAATATAGAAAAATATTTTGGTAAAGATTCGTTTGCGTATTTTCATAGCGGGCTTACTAAAAAAAAACGCGAAGTTCAGTGGTGGAGAATAAAAAAAAAACTGGTAAATATAGTAATCGGAACTCGCAGCGCAATTCTCACGCCATTTGTACCAGACTTAATAATTATCGATGAAGAGCAGGAATCAACGTATAAATCTGATAAAGCGCCAAGATTTAATGCCGTCGAAGTAGCTAAATTTTTGTGCAAAAAATATAAATCAAAATTATTGCTATCTTCGGCAACGCCTTCGGTTAAAAATTTTTACTATGCAAAATCAGGTAAAATTCGGCTTTTTGAGTTCACAAAAAGATATGGTAATGCAGTTTTGCCCGAAGTTTCAATTGTAAATATTAATAAAAACTGTTATAATAATAATTCGATTTTAAGCATAGAATTGTTAAATTCAATAAATAAAAGTATTTTAAATAATAAACAAGTTATTTTGTTATTGGATAGACGTGGTATGCACACAATTGCGCGCTGCCTTGCATGTGGTGCAAACGTCACTTGCAAAAATTGTAGCACGACTCTGAGCCATCATTTTGTTGATAATCGGGATGTTTTTGTATGCCATTACTGTGGATTTACTAAGAATTTTTCTAAAATCTGCCCAAATTGTAAAAAATCTGAAGTTATTTTATTTGGAGTTGGCACTCAAAGCCTGGAACAAGAAATTAATAAGATTATTCCCGGTGCAAAATGCATTCGAGTTGATGCCGACACGACCAAGATGAAATCTAGGTATGAAAAAATATTTAAAGATTTTAGAAACGGCGAATACAACATCATGCTTGGCACCCGAATGGTTGCTAAAGGGCTCGATTTTGATAACGTAAATCTTGTAGGAATAATTTGTGCTGACCAAGCATTGTTTGGCGAGAGCTACAAGGCTTATGAAAAAACTTTCAGTTTAGTTTCGCAGGCTGTAGGGCGTTCCGGCAGGCGTGATTCGGGTGGCAAAGCTTTGATTCAAACTTTTTCACCTAATAATGAAATTATCGAACTCGCTGCCGAGCAAGATTATAATCTTTTTTTTGAAAAAGAAATTGAAATTCGAAAAATTTTATTATATCCACCTTTCGCTGATATCTGTACAATTGGTTTTGTGAGCGAAAAAGAAAAAAATGCCTGGAATTCTTGCCAATTTTTTTTCGAAGCCTTAAAATTTACTGCAAAATCTGAATTTTATGATATACCACTCAAAATATTGTCACCAACTCCTGCTTTTTATTTAAAAATTGCTAATAAATTTAGATTTAAAATTATAATTAAGTGTAAAATTAATAAAAAGTTCAGAGGATATTTAAAAAAAACACTCATTAATTATCAAAATAATAATAAATTAAATGAAGTGCAGATATTTAAAAAATATAAAAATGGAGTAAATATATTTTTTGATATTAATTCTGAAGTAACATTTTAAAAATTGCTTTTTTATTTTTATATATAACAAAAGAAGATAAAAATTTTTTTCAGTATATAATATATTTTCGTTACCTCGCAGAATTTAATTTCTCCGGCACCGCCGTAGAAAATCTATTTGACATTTTTTATTGTTTAATGTATAATTTAAATATAAACAAAAAAGCCCAATGAATTTTTCTCTGCAGGGATTATACTTATTGAGGAGGTGATATATATGAAAAAAATCAAAAAAATTTTAGCCGGAGTTTTAACAGCCTTGAGTTTTTCAGGCGGCGTTAAAGCAAGTGGAAAAAAGGAATTTGAAGGTAAAAATACTACACAAACTAATACTATTAATGAGGCGTCTAGTGATTCTAAAAGCATTAAAGGCAAAGTTATCGGTGCAGCTATTGGTGTTGCTACGCTTGGTGCGACTTACGGATTAGGTCGTGAAGGAATTTATAACGGACTTTTTATGAATTCAAATAAAAATTTGTTTTATACAAAATATAGTTCTGATGAAATAGAAAAAGAAGAAAAAAATTTATTAAATGAGCACAAAGGTTTTAAACGTATAGAATTAAAAACTGGTTTAGGCACCTTAAAAGGTTTTTCGCATTTCCCAGAAAATAAAAACGTAAATAAAATAATTTTAGTTTGCGGTGGAAATAGCGAAATATCAAGTGTTTCGGTTAAATATGCATTTGAGCGTAGTCCGGAAGAAGACCAAAAAAATGCAGCTTTTATTTGTTTTGATTATCCGACGTACGGTAGAAGTGAAGGCCCGACGCTTAGCCAAAAAGTTATGCAGCAATACGCAGAAGCTGTTTTAGGATATGCAAAGGGATTAAAAGATAATCAATATAAAAATGCAGAAATTTGTGCTTATGGTTATAGTTTAGGCGGATATCCGGCGTCGTATTTGAGTAAGTTTAAAGATGTTAAAGAAGTAAATCTTTGGTCGCCGGTTCAGTGGGAAGGTGCTGTTCAAGGCTTGACAGGAATGAGATGGCTTGGAACTTTAGGCCGCTATTGGGAATTTTGCGGAGCAAAATTTGACTCGATAGAAAACATAAAAAATTCGCATGAAAATTGTAAGATAAATTTATTTTCGGGTTCGCGCGCAGCAGGCGATTTTCTTTCGTTAGAAACAACTGTTTTTAAAGGGGGAAAATATGAGGGGCAAATAACTGATAACAAATACTTAAAAGAAAACTTGAAAAATAAGCCTTTTGATGATAAAATTAAAAATTGGGAAAGGGCTGTTGCAAAAGAAGCTTATAAAAAGCTTGCAAAAGAAGGCAAAAATAATCTTGGTGAGCGCTTAACTGTTAGCTTTTTAGCCGAAGCCGGACATTGTGACAAAGATTTTAACGACGAAGTGTGGCACTTAGAAAGTACCTGTAAAAATAATGTAGATAAGTAACAAGGGGTAGCAATTATGAAAAAATTAAGAAAAATTTTAGCCGGGGCTTTAGCATCCTTAAGTTTTGTAGGCAATGCTAAAGCACTCGAGAAAGATAAAATTCAAAATTTGGAAGTTATTGATTCAAAATCTTTAAATTTATCAAATAAAAATAAATTTTTAAGTTTTGTAAAAAATAACAAAGGCAAAATTATTGGAATTACTGCCGGCGCTGCCGCTTTGGGAACAATTTATGGTTTAGGTCGCGAAGGTGTTTATAACGCACTTTTTCCGGGCTCTCACAAATCTCTATACTACAGAGATTACACAGATGCTCAAATCGATAAAGAAGAACAAAAAGCAATAGAAAACGGTCTTAAACACATTGAATTCAAAACTGATTTTGGTATTTTGCGAGGCTTTGCGCATGTTCCGGAAAATACAAATAATGAAGATATTAAAAAGATAGTATTAGTTTTTGGCGGGCAATCTGATTTAGCATGTCACGCTGTTGATAGTGCTTTCTTTGGTAGTGCTGTGGAAGATATGGAAAATACAATTTTTTTAAGTTTTGATTATCCGACGTATGGTAAAAGTGAAGGTCCGACGCTTAGTCAAAAAGTTATGCAGCAATATGCCGAATATTGTTTGAGTTATGCAAAAAAATTAAAAAATGAGGAATATAAAAATGCAGAAATTTGTGCTTATGGCTTTAGTTTAGGCGGATATCCGGCTTCTTACTTAAGCAAAGAAAAAGATGTTAAAGAAGTAAATCTTTGGTCGCCAATTCAGTGGGATGGCGCTGTTCAAGGTTTGATAAATCACAGATGGCTTGGCTGGGTCGGTAGAGCTTGGGCATTTGGCTTGGCAAAATTTGATTCTATCGAAAACATAAAAAATTCGCATGAAAATTGTAAAATAAAATTATTTTCGGGTTCGCGCGCAGCGGGCGACTTTCTTTCATTAGAGACAACTGTTTTTAAAGGGGAAGAATATGAAAGGCAAATAACTGATATTAAATATTTAAAAAATGGTATATTAAATGTAAGAGTAGATAATACGATTGAAAAGCGATGCAAGTGGGAAGGCAAAGAAAAACCAGCTTGCGATGGGCAAAAAAAAGAAAGTATCGAAAATATTAAAACATGGGAACAAAAGGTTGCCCAAGAGGTGTTTAAAAAACTTGCAAAAGAAGGCAAAAATAATCTTGGTGAGCGCTTAACTGTTAGCTTTTTATCTACAGCCGACCATTGTGGTGAGGCTTTTAATGATAAAGTATGGTACCTAGGAGGCACTTGGGATAAAAATAAAGAAAAAGTAAATAAACAGCGGGGTGGTAATTATGAAAAAAATTAAAAAAATCTTAGCTGTAACTTTAACAGCCCTGAGTTTTGCAGGCGGCATTAGAACACTCGGAAAGGATAAAACTCAAATCAATAATGAAAACACTGTCAGTAATTCAGTCGGTTTAGCAAAAACCGAAAAAGTTCAAGGTGAAACAAATAAAGCAAAATTAGTAACTACTAAAATTATAAATGGTATTAAAAATCATAAAAAGCCTATAATTGGAAGTGTTTTAGGTGGTACTGGTGTATTTTTAACATGGCAAATTTTCGCAGAGATAGCCAGGAACGGACTTTTTGAAGGTTCAAGGCAAAACTGGCTTGCACGTTATAATTACGGAAGTCGTTATCTTTATGTTGACCCAAAAAATAAATTTTGGCGAGAAAAAAAAGAATATGACAAAATAAATCGCTATAAAGAATTTTATCTTGAAAATGCAAAGGATAGCGGGCTTGGTAAATTACATGGGTACCTTTACGATGATGCTAACTATAATAAAAATGATGCAAAAATTGAGAAAATAATTATAGTCTTCGGTGGAACATCTTCTCTGGGATTTAATGCTTTAGACCGTTTGGCGTTCCCGGATGACCATGGTGCAAGTTATTCAGAAAACTCAAGCGATGCAGTAAAAAATTCGGCTGTTATTTGTGTTGATTACCCAAGTTATGATGAAAGCGAAGGCAAAAGGC
>JAFSLT010000075.1 GCA_017448285.1 Clostridia bacterium | reverse complement strand
TAAAAAATTCCGGCGTAGGGAAGAATCCCAAACTTATATACACAATCCATTTGGAAATATTAACACAGTGGTCTCCTATTCTTTCGGCGTACTTAGCTATGAACATTAGGTCCGAACCCATATAAACATTAAAAATTCCGTTTGAAATATTATCTGACACATTTAATATTATCTCCGAAAAACCATCGTCTATTTTATCATCAGATAAATATACTTCTTTTGCAGCTTCAACATCCAGTTTAAAACAGGCTTGCCTTACTTTATCAAAGCTTATACTGACTTCTTTGAGAATAGAAACAATTTTTTGGTAGCAACCCAATTGTCCTTTAATGTTTCCCATAGAAACAATTTCACAAATATCAGAACAATGGTCGCCAATTCGTTCAAGATCTGACACAATTTTCAGATACCCGGTTACTGCGCGCAGATCTGAAGCATATGGGCTTTGCAGAGAAATAATCTTAAGGCATGCATCCTCAATCGATCGCCCGGATTTATCTATATCGACATCTGATTCCGAAATTTTCACTGCTTTTTTTACGTCCGCACTTTCAAAAACTCCTATCGTTTTTGATAAAACACGTGAAATATTTTTACCCATATTAAAAACCTGAACCTTTAAATTGTCCAGCTGGTTTCTATATCCAAAGCGCAATTCTACTTTCACCCCTTTCGCTAATTCTTTTTTACCGGACTTAGTTTAAAATAACAAATTAAAAAAAAAAAGTAAAGTACTTTTGGACCAAAAAAATATTTTTTTTTTAAGTAAATGAATTCAAACGTCAAAAAATGCGCCTAAATCTACGTAAAATAGTGGATTTTCACCAATCAAAACAAGAAAAAAATTAAAAAATATATTTTTACACTTGAAAAAAAATTATTCCCTCCGGTAGCTACCGGAGAAAACTTTTTTACAATACATGTATTTGCAAAAAATAAAACGTTTAAATTACTCTCCGACCAACGATCGGAGAGAATTGCCTTTTTTAGGTGAACTAATTTAGCAACACGCACCTGAAAAAGGAAAATAAAACTTCACTATGGTGATGATGGATAGAATTCTTTTAATTTAATTTTTAAGTTTTAAAAGAAGCTACTATTCATGTTTTGAAAAAATAATTCGGCCACAAAATTCACATCTTTTTGGCTGTTCTTCTTTTTCGCATGAAATTTTGCACGAAATTTTTTTTTCTTCTTTGCTACAAGGGCACTCAGATTTCTCTTTTTCACAAACCAATTTGCATTTTGTTTCTTCGTCTTTTTGACAGCTACATTGATTGTGCTGGACTTTATGTTCGCAAATTTGGCATTCATTTTTGGGTTGTTTGTGGCAAGAAATACTGCAATTTATTTTTTGTACCTTAGGTTTGCACTCATCACAAGGGTCTGAACATTTTAGCATAATTACAACTCCTTTTTATCATTGTATGGTTAAAACCCATCATTACATTTTATGTGTAAACTTAAAAATCTGTGCTTATATTAGTGTTTGAGAAAATATAATACTCACGCCTACAATTTTATTCGGCAATGGTATAAAATAACTTGTAAGAGGACTCCGGAAAATCAATCAATTGATATTAGATTTCTTTTGAAACTTAAAAATTAAATCAGAAGTGCTCTCTCCAGCACCGATGGAGAGAGATATGTTAGTGGTTTCGAAATGAGTCTATTATTGAAAGGAAAAATAAAAAAATTATTTTATTTAGGCATTACTGGAGAAAATATTGAAAAAATTGCAAATAAATTACTACTAGTGTATAATCAACATTAGTAACCTAAAATATGTAAGGGAGTGATGCTTATGCAGAGTTTGATTGTTTATCTTTTTGCTTTTTTACTTTTTAATTTTGTTATTATGGCGCATGAGTGGGGGCATTTTATCACGGCGAAAAAATTTGGCGTAAAAGTTAATGAATTTGCTATCGGAATGGGACCTAAAATTATAAAATTTGAGCGTGGCGAGACGACTTATTCGTTAAGATTATTCCCGGTTGGCGGCTTTTGTGCTTTAGAAGGCGAAGAAGACTCTGAAAAATATGATAAAAATAAAAACCCAAAAAATGATACTAAAAAAAGTGACGCTAAAAGGTCTTTAAGAGCTAAACCGGCATGGCAAAAGGCTATTATAATGATTGCCGGAGTTTTTATGAATTTTTTGGTCGGAGTTATTTTGTCCATATTTTTAACATCCGCAAAAGAAAATATTTATAGCACAAAAATCAGAAGTATAGTCACAAGTTCAGGCGAATATATAGAATCTGAAAATTTATTAAAACCCGGCGACGAAATTATCGCCATAGATGGTTATAAAGTGCATGTTCTGAGGGATATTTCGTTTGCCGCGACTATTTCAAATGATAATCAATTCCAGATTGATGTTATAAGAGATGGAAAGTTTACAAGTCTCAAAGATGTTTCGCTTGTGTCTACCGATGCAGAAGGCAACAAGCAACTGGCGATAACTTTTGAAACAATGGAAAAAAATTTTATAAATATCGTAAATTATGCATTCACTGACGTCGGTTCTCTAATAAGAAACTCCTGGGATACCGTTATCGGTCTTATTAAGCGCAAAATTTCGATAAAAGATTTGTCGGGTCCGGTCGGAATTGCTACTCAAATCGGCGGAATTGCAAGCCAGGAAAAAAACTTAGGACCTGCTCTTTTGCGCATTACGACTTTTATGATGATGATATCGATAAGCCTTGGGGTTTTTAATATATTACCATTTCCAGCGCTCGACGGCGGCCGAGTTGTTATGCTGATACCCGAAGTAATAACTGGAAAGCCCGTAAATCAAAAAGTTGAAGAAATAATTAACACAGCCGGAATAATTTTGCTGATAGGTCTCATGATTTTTGTAACTTATAACGACGTTAAAGATATAATTATGTCAATTTTTTAAGGGAATGTTCACGTGAAGAGAAAAAAAACTAAAAAAATAAAAATTGGCAATACTTTTTTGGGTGGCGATGAGCCAATACTTGTGCAATCAATGCTCGATAAACCTTTTGAAGATATCCAGGGGAACATCGAGCAAGCTCAAGAGCTAGAAAGTGCCGGGTGCCGGATTCTGCGCGTTGCCGTGCCGGATTTGCAAGCGGTTAAAATTGTTAATATTTTAAAGCGCAGCGTAAAAATCCCAATTGTTGCTGATATTCATTTTGGTTATAATATTGCGATAGAATCGGTTTATGCAGGTGCCGATAAGGTGCGTATAAATCCCGGAAATATCGAAAAAAATAACCTAGCAAAAGTTGCAAATATTTGTATGCAAAAAAATATTCCCATACGAATAGGCATAAACAGCGGCTCTGTTAATAAAAAATTTTTAGAAAAATATGGTGATACCGCCGATGCAATGGTCGCAAATGCCATAGATACTGTTAATTTGTTTGAAAGCCTGGGATTTAATCAAATTGTAATTTCTTTAAAATCTTCAAATATTTTTAAAACTATAGAAGCCTATGAAAAAATTTCGAACCTTTGTGATTACCCGCTGCACATTGGTATAACCGAAGCTGGAACCGAAAATTATGGCATCGTAAAATCCTGTGTGGGAATTGGAAGTCTGCTAACACGTGGCATAGGCGACACGATAAGAGTTTCACTTTCGGCAAACCACGTAAAAGAAATCGAAGTTGGGTATCAAATTTTAAAATCTTTGGGGCTGATGAACTGCGTAGAAGTAATTTCTTGCCCAACTTGCGGCAGATGCACGATAGACGTAAAATCGCTTGCACTCAAAATAGAAAATTTTACTAAAAATATAAGAAAAAAATTAAAAATTGCCGTCATGGGCTGCCCGGTAAATGGTCCGGGCGAAGCAAGAGATGCAGACTTTGCAATCACAGGAGCACATGGTATAGGATTAATATTTAAAAATGGAGAAATTATAAAAAAAGTACCTCAAAATTTTCTTTTAGAAGAGTTGAAAAAATTAATTTTTGAGTTATAATAAATTTTTTGGAGTAAAAATTGGTAAGTTTTTTAGAATTTTTTAATAATGTAATAAATATCGAAAATAAAAATCAATTTGAATTTATTTACATAAAAAATATTGAAATATTTAAATTAGAAAAAAAAATTCTAATAAATTTATCAGGCAATCAAGAAATTCCAGATAATATTCTAAAAAACACAGAAAAAATAATAAAAAATTTTTTTAAGTTAAATTCTGCTGAAATAATTTTAAATTTAAAAGAAGAAGAAAAAAAATACTCAGAAATTGAAGTAAGAAAAAATAAATATTTATTGCCACAGATTATTCCTGATACTGCTGAGCCTATTTTTGGTAAGAAAATTACTGATAAAATTATAAATATAAAAAATATAGAAAGATCTTCAAATGTTACAATTTGGGGCGATATTTTTGACATTCACATAAGTTCAAATCGATTTGATAGTTTTGTTTCTGTAAAAATTACTGATTATACTGGCTCGACAAGTTTAAAAATAAACAAAAAAGAATCTGAACCTATTTATAACGCATTAATAAAACTTAAAAAAAATGATACAATTTTAATCAGCGGCAGAGCGTATTATAATGATTTTGAAAAAGATGTAATAATTTTGCCTAAAATAATAAATTCTGTAAAAAAAGTAAAAATAGTTGATAAAGAAGAAAAAAAGCGAATTGAGTTGCACTTGCATACTTCGATGTCTGCGATGGACGGTATGAATTCTGCAGAGCAGCTTATAACTCGTGCGCTCGAATTTGGCCACGAGGCTATTGCTATTACTGATCACGGCGTGGTTCAGGCGTACCCTGACATTATGAATTTTTATAAAAAAATAAAAGAAAAAAATAATAATTTTAAAGTCATTTATGGTATTGAAAGTTATTTTGTCGATGATTCCGATGATTTGAATTCTGACATAAAAGAAGTCGACGCGGATTCTTCCTATATTTGCTTTGACTTAGAAACCACAGGGTTTAGTGCCGTGACCGAAAGAATTATCGAAATCGGCGCCGTAAGAATTGTAAATGGCGAAATCAAGGACGAATTTTGTACTTTTGTGAATCCCAAAAAAAATATTCCGAAAAAAATTACTGAACTCACTGGAATAAACGACTTGATGGTCAAAAATGCTCCTAATGAATTAGAAGCCATTCAAAAATTTATAGATTACTGCGGCAAATCTAATATTTTGGTCGCGCATAACGCCGCGTTTGACGTTTCGTTTTTAAAATCTGCACTCAAAAGATGCAATTTAAATTTTGATTTTAAGTCTATCGACACAGTAGCTTTGTGCCGCGCCAAAATAAATTTAATAAAAAATTACAAACTTTCAACCGTTGCAAAATATTTTAATTTGCCGGAATTTAATCATCACAGAGCAAACGATGACGCAAGAACGCTTGCTTTGATTTTTTTAAAATTATTACCTGAAAATACAAAAAACAAAAAACTGGGCGAAATTTTTGAAAATTCTAACATAAAAAAAAAGAATTCTTATCACCAGACGATTTTAGTCAAAAATCAAAAAGGCATGAAAAATCTTTATAAGTTAGTTTCAAAATCGCATTTAGATTATTTTTATAAAAAGCCGAGGATTCCGAAATCAGAACTTGAAAAATTACGCGAGGGATTAATAATCGGCAGCGCGTGCGAATCGGGTCAATTATTTCGCGCAGTAGTTTTGGGAATGCCCACTGAAGATTTATATAAAATTGCAAAGTTTTATGATTATCTCGAAGTCCAGCCCATAGGCAACAACGAATTTTTAGTTCGCGATGGTCAAATTTCGGGCGGCAAAGAGCAACTCAGAAATTTTAATAATATTATAATTAAAATTGGCGAAGAATTAGGTATTCCTGTTGTGGCGACTGGTGACGTGCATTTTTTAGAGCCACAAGACGCTGATTACAGAAAAATTTTAATGCTCTCGCAGGGCTACAAAGATGGCGAATTTCAAGCGCCGCTTTATTTTAAAACTACTAAAGAGATGCTCGAAGAGTTTAGTTACTTAGGCGAAAAAAAAGCGCGCGAAATTGTTATTGAAAACCCTAAAAAAATTGCCGATATGATTGACAAAGATATTTTGCCGATTCCCGAAGGCGTTTATCCGCCGTTTATCGAAGGCGCTGAAGAAGAACTCAAAAATATAACAATTGAAAATACCAAAAAAATTTACGGCGATCCGCTGCCGGAAATAGTCGAAAAAAGGCTCAAAAAAGAACTTGATTCGATAATTAAACACGGCTATTCGGTTTTATATATGGTAGCTCAAAAATTAGTTAAAGAATCCGAACGAAATGGCTATTTAGTAGGCTCTAGGGGCTCTGTAGGCTCTTCGTTTGTCGCAACTATGTCCGGAATTTCCGAAGTTAATCCCCTGGTACCGCATTATGTTTGCCCGAATTGCAAAAAAAGCGAGTTTATTACTGATGGCAGCTATGGCTCCGGGTTTGATTTGCCGCCTAAAAAGTGCCCGAATTGCAATCATGATTATAAACGTGACGGAAACGATATTCCGTTTGAGACTTTTTTGGGTTTCGAAGGCGACAAGGCTCCTGATATAGACCTAAATTTTTCAGGTGAATATCAAATTAATGCGCATAAATATACCGAAAAAATTTTCGGCAAAGATAATGTTTTCAAGGCTGGAACTATATCGACTATTGCCGAACGCTCCGGCATGGGGTTTGTGAAAAAAGCAATGGAAGATTTTAACCTGGAAATAGGGCATGCGGAGCAGCGAAGACTCGCACTCGGCTGCACAGGAATCAAACGCACGACAGGTCAGCATCCGGGCGGAATGGTAGTAGTGCCTAAAAATATGGAAATTTACGATTTTTGTCCTGTTCAAAGACCTGCAAATGACCAAAGCTCTGACAGCATTACAACACACTTCGATTTTCATTCGATACACGATACTATTTGTAAATTAGATGAACTCGGTCACGATGTTCCGACGATTTATAAGTATCTTGAAGAATTCACGGGAATTCCGATTGAAAAATCTGATATAAGCGACCCGAAAGTTTTATCGCTTTTTACTTCTACAAAAGCTTTAGGTGTAACTCCGAAAGAAATTGATTCAAAAACCGGAACTTTTTCTTTGCCGGAAGTCGGAACTTTTTTTGTCAGACAAATGCTCGACGAAGCAAAACCTAAAAGCTTTTCAGATTTAGTTCAAATTTCAGGTCTTTCACACGGCACAGACGTCTGGCACGGTAATGCAAGAGATTTGATAAAGAATAAAATCTGCGATATTTCGCATGTTATAGGTGTGCGCGACGATATTATGACTTATTTAATTTCTAAAGGCATAGAAAGGCAAAAAGCGTTTAAAATCATGGAAATAGTGCGAAAAGGCAAAGCACAAGAAAAATTTGATAAGGAAACTATCGATATGTTAAAATTTCATGACGTTCCTGATTGGTACATAAATTCTTGCAAAAAAATTAAGTATATGTTCCCAAAAGGTCATGCTGTAGCTTACATGATGTCGGCTTTCAGGCTTGGTTGGTATAAAATTTACAAGCCGGTTGAATATTACGCCGCTTATTTTACAGTCCGAAACGAAGATGTTGACAATATGATTGTGATGTCCGGCAAAAAAGCAATTATGAATAAAATCAAAGAAATATCAGATAAAGGCAAACAGGCGAGCATAAAAGAGCAATCAAGCGTTGCGACTCTTCAGATTTTAAACGAAGCGCTTGCTCGAAAAATAGAATTTTTACAGGTTGACTTATATAAATCAGAAGTTAGTAAATTTGTAATCGAAAACAATAAAATAAGATTGCCGTTTATAACTATAGCTTCGCTAGGAGAAACCGCCGCCGAGGGAATAATAAAAGAAAGACAAAAAGGCAAGTTTATATCGGTTGCAGATTTAAAAGAACGAACCAAAATAACAAAAGCTTCGATAGAAGTTTTAAAACAATCCGGCATTTTAGACGGTCTGCAGGAACTTAATCAGTGTTCGTTTTTTTGAACACTAAATTTCTCTCCAACGGTGCTGGAGAGAATTACTTTTACTTAATTCTTAACAGTTTCAAAAAAATTTAATGTTATTTAAAATTAATTTTTGCATTTAACTCTTCTTTTTCCTTTTTTAACTTGTTTATTTTTTCATCAATTTTATTTTGAGTATATTTTGATGCAAATTTATATGTTTTAAATGCTTTTTCCATTGGAATAAAATTTTCATCATCTAATTTCATATAACTATTATAAGCTCTGCAATTTGGGCACTGCTTAGACTTATTATTAAGAACTTTTTGATAACCTCTATTGCATTCGCAGTATAATTTAACATATCCTTCGCCAAGTTCTTGCTGTTTTCTGCAATTTGAACACGTTAGTTTTATTTTTTCAGGTTTCTCTACTATTCCATTGTAACATTTTTCGTGCAAGAGATAATAACAATTTTTGCAACAAACAATATTGTCGTTATTTTTTATTGTATCCAAACAAATACCACAATTTTCTTTACCGATATCACTGCTATCAGTTTTTGTGTCGATATTATTGTCAATATCTATTTTTTTGGATTTCATACATCTGATTAATTCATCAATCCCAACGCCAATTCCTGCGCCTAGAATAAATGTAGTTGAAGCCAAAATAACTGCAGAAGTTTTTGGATTATCTTTAATTTTTTTAATAATTTTACTTTTAAAACTATTTTCGTGAGCACGCTGAAAATTCATACTGCTCTGAGCGTTGCAACTAGGAAAAAACAACGACGATAAAAATGAAAACAACAAAATACCTTTTTGACTGTTCATATGTAAAAAACCGCTACTCCTAATTAAAAATTTCAGTTCTAAATCTGATGCTTTCATCATATAATATAAGTTTTGCTTTGTCAAGAATAGTACTTCTTTCAAAAACAAAAAATTAAGTTAAAAAAATTTCTCCGGCTATGCTGGAGAGAGTACTTCTGATTTAATTTTTAATGAAAACGAATATTGGTACTCAGATTGTATATTTAAGGGGTAGATCTCAAGCTGTTGACTATCTGATATCCGCTAAGGGTGCACAAAAAATTTCTGTTTCTTATCGTGATCTCTTAAAATCGCAAGATGGAAAAAGATATGCGGAAAGTTTATTGAACGAATATAAAAAAACAAAAAAACCACTAATCATGGTATTTGATGAATTTGATAAAATATTCAACCATGAGGAATGTGATGAGGAATGTCTTGGCCCTGAAATTTTGGTCAACCAATTCTTTGATAGCGTAAAGATGATGGTAGAAAATCCGGGTAGCAATAATATCAATTTAAGGTTGGTTGTAGCCATAAGTAATGTGAATAAACACTAATTGCCCGTTTGTGCCGTCAGTCGTATAGATCGCTTCTTGATTTTGTGAAAATTCAATCACATCAGATAAAGCGGCCAGATGTAAATATTAAAAAAGTGCTTCAAACTGTTCAAAATGAATGGCTTGAAAAAAATATAAATAATTTTAAAAAAATTCTCTCCGGCATAGCCGTAGAGAATGTATGTCCATATTTCAAAATAACCTACGCACTTTTAGTAGCGCTGATTTTATTATTTTGATTTTCGCATTTTTGATTCCCGACAGTGCAGGAAGTTTTGCACGCACTCTGGCACGAAGCCTGGCATTCACCGCAGCCGCTTTGGCAAGAATCTTGCTTTGGAGCCGAAACAGTAAAAATATGCTTCATATTGAAAATTCCTCCTCATTTATTAGAATAACTAATATGATAAAACATAATTTTTTTAATTTCAAGAGGTAATATGAAAATTTCAGCATCTGTTTTATCGTGCGATTTTTCGGATATTTCAAAAGAAATTGACAAAATAAGCAATTTAAACGTAGATTTTTTGCATCTTGACGTAATGGATGGCCATTTTGTGCCGAATATAAGTTTTGGTGCGCATATTTCGAAATGCATAAAAAAAATTTCGAAAATCCCGATAGAAACGCATCTTATGGTTTCAAATCCCATAAAATTTATCGAACAATTCGGCTTTAGCAGCACAATAATTTTTCATTTTGAATCTGATGATAATATCGAAGATGCAATTGAATTGATAAAAAGTTTGAGTATAAAAGCGGGAATTTCTATAAAACCTAAAACCAGTGTGGAAAAAATTTTGCATTGTCTTGAAAATATCGATTTAGTTCTTATCATGACTGTTGAGCCCGGATTTGGAGGGCAAAAATTTATGGAAAATCAGGTGCAAAAAATAAAATTTTTAAAAAATTTTAAAGAGAAAAATAATTTAAATTTTGATATCGAAGTCGATGGGGGAATAAATGATATTACTGCTAGAACATGTGAAAATAGTGGCGCTGATATAACTGTTGCCGGAACTTATATTTTTAGTTCGGAAAATATAGAAAAATCTATTAATTTATTGAGAGGTAAAAATGGCTAATCCTGTTGTAAACGGCAGTATGATAAAATGCTCGATGGCGTGTTCTTTGCCACCCGGAGCACCTGTGCCAAAAGCTCCTTCTTATCCTCCTGGACCTCCGGCAAGCTTTATGGTTCCACCATCAAACAAAGTGATGTCAGGTAACCAACCAATTGCAACGATAATGGACAATCAAATTCTGCCATTTCAGATGTCCTGCATGTCGCAATCAAATCCAACAGTCCAAACTGCAAGCCAGACAGCCACCGCTGCCGCTGCAGGGACCCCAATGTTTGTTCCGGCACCTTGTACTCCAACCATTGCAGGGCCGTGGTCCACTGGGTGCCAAAATTGCATGATTGCTAAAAATAATCTTCTTAACAACACAAGCAAGCTCACATGTTCTATGGGAGGTACAATAGAAGTCGTCAGTACCCCCGCAATAAAAGTTAAAGTTCCGTAAAATATCGAGGTGATTTATAATTTTAATACTCGTGATAAATTTGGGCAGTTCCAGCTTAAAGTTTAATTTATTTAAGATAATTAATAAAAATTTATCAAGTATATGCAGCGGAATTTGTGAAAATATTGGTAATTCGCACAGTACTATCAAATATAACTACAATGAAAAAAATTTTATTCAAGAAATTTTTTTGCAAAATCACAAAGAAGCTTTTAAATATATAAAAAAAATATTATGTAGTGAAAAAAATGCGCCTATTAAAAATTTTGACGAAATTTATGCAATAGGCCACAGAGTAGTGCATGGCGGTGATTTTTTTTCCGAACCTGCCTTAGTTGACGATGAAGTCATAGAAAAAATTCGAGCTCTTATTCCGCTAGCGCCAATACATAATGCCGTTAATCTTGAAGGCATTTTGGATTGCAAACAAGAGTTCCCGGGAGTAAAACAAGTTGCGGTTTTTGATACTTCGTTTTTTTTTAATTTGCCTGAAAAAGTTAAAAAATATCCTATTCCTAGCGATTTATCAGAAAAATATCACGTAAGAAAATACGGTTTTCACGGGATTTCACACAGTTGGGCATTAAAAAAATATATTGATATAACAGGTAATAGAAATTCCAAAATAATTTCTTGTCATTTGGGCAGCGGTTCTTCTATTTGCGCTATAAAAAATGGCGAACCGATTGACACCAGTATGGGTCTTACTCCTTTGGGCGGAATTATGATGGGCACGCGTTCAGGCTCGATGGACCCTTCGGTTGTTACTTTTCTCACGTCTAAAACCAATATGAATTATAAAGAAATTGATGAAATTCTTAATAAAAAATCAGGCCTTCTGGGAGTTTCGAAAACTTCCAGCGATATAAGAAAACTTTTTGAATACAACAATCACAATTGCAAATTGGCAATTGATATGTTTATTTATAGAATAATTAAATATATAGGCTCTTACATAGCAGCGCTCGGGGGTTTAGACGCTTTAATTTTCACAGGTGGAATCGGTGAAAATGAACCTAAAATCAGAGAAAAAATATGTAAAAATTTTGAATTCATAGGACTCAAACTTGATAAAAATTTAAATTTAAAAAACGTTTATAATAATATTATATCTGAAAAAGATTCGAAAGTCAATGTTTTTGTTATAAAATCCAGCGAAGAATTTGCAATTGCACATTCAATTTTATCAACACTAAAAAATTAAAAGTATTCTCTCCGACGATGCCGGAGGGGAATTTATCTGTATTTTTCAACTCCGAATTAATGCAGTGAAGTAAAAGCTACTGTGGCGCATAAAACATTTGCACCTGCTTTTTCAAGCTCATTTTTGCATTCAAAAAGCGTTGCACCGGTTGTAATTATATCATCACAAATTAAAATATTTTTATTTTTAAATTTACCAGCGGCAGTATAAACGCCTTTCACATTCTTCTGCCTTTCATAAAATGATAAATTATGTTGTTTTTTATTGTTACAAATTTTTCCCAAACAATTTTTAAAAGGCAAGTTCAGTTTTTTTGCGGTACTTTCTGCCAAAATTTTGGCATGATTGTATTTTAAATCATCCTGAATATTTAAAAACATTGGCACAAAAGTTATCAAATCGATTTTTTTGTTTTTGAATACTTTTTTTATGCCAAAAGATAAAAAATCTGAAAGAATTGAGGAAATATATTTTTGATTTTTAAACTTAAAACTGTGTATCATATCCCGAATTTCATTTTTATATTCAAAACATGCCATGCAAACTAAGCCGGGTTGGATATTATCAACGATTTTAGGGTCAAAAATATTATTTAGACGATTTTTACAATCATCACATATATAATTCTGATTTTTTTTGTTGCAAACGGCACATTTTGTCGGGAAAAATATAAAATTTAGATATTTTTTTATGAGATTTAGAATAGTCATAGTTGTATTATACAACAAAATCAGTAGGTACCAAATAGCAATTATTATACATATTGCGCAAATATTGAGCATAAAATCATTACTGATATTTTATTTTTTGAGAAAATACTTATTTTGAGTATTGCAGTTTCAAATTTTATTGTGTATAATATATACATATTTTGCAAAGGAGTTTTGTAAT
Source organism: Clostridia bacterium (assembly GCA_017448285.1). Taxonomy (GTDB): domain Bacteria; phylum Bacillota; class Clostridia; order Oscillospirales; family Acutalibacteraceae; genus Improbicoccus. The sequence goes on along the minus strand of JAFSLT010000075.1, from coordinate 48,048 downwards.
GATAAGCGAAAAGTTTCAAGAAATGATTCGAGAAATGTCCGCCGCAACCGATAGAACTATTGGTATTTTAGATAAAAAACTTACAATAATCGCGAGCAATGATAAGCAAATTTTAGGAAAAAAATCTGAAATTGAAAGTTTTAGCTTGGTTTCTAGCAACGATTTTATAAGACAAAACGGATTTACATACAGATACTTTGGTGATAAAAAAACGGATGAGTTTATATTGATTATCTCCGGAGAAGACGATTTGGCACTGAGCTACGCAAATTTACTCGCGGTTTCTTTGGCTCAAATTGTTGTTTACTATAACAATAAGCACAGCAAATCGGTTTTTATAAAAAACTTGATATTTGATAATATGCTGCCGGGAGAAATAAACTTCAGAACGCGCGAGCTAAAAATTTCGGACGATGTTAATCGAGTTTGTTTTGTGATTAAATCAGAGTCTTTTATGCGAAATTTGAATTTAGTTGATATTTTAAGGAATATATTCCCGGATGCAACAAAAGATTACATACTTGATATCGGCGATAATTCTGTAACACTTATAAAAGAAATCGATAAAACAATCGATGAAAGTCAACTTGAAAAGCTGGCTGTTTCGGTTGTGAGTTCGATATCTTCGGAATATTACATAAAAATCGTAATAGGAGTGGGGTCTATAGTTCAGGATATAGAATCTGTACGGGATTCTTTTAGGCACGCTCAGCTGGCACTTGAAGTCAGAAGATTGTTTTCAAACGAAAAAAGCGTTTCAATGTACAGTCAGCTCGGGATTGCAAGACTGATATATCAAATTCCGGTTGCTTTGTGTGAGCTTTTTTTAAAAGAAGTGTTTAAAAAATGTACCATAGATTCTATTGACGGCGATTTAATGTTTACTATTAATAAATTTTTTGAAAATAATTTAAATATTTCAGAAACTTCCAGAAAATTATTTGTCCACCGAAACACGCTGGTGTATAGGATAGAAAAAATTAAAAGAGTTACCGGCCTTGACTTGCGAAACTTTGAAGATGCGATAGTATTTAAAATTGCTCTTATGGTGAGTAAATATATGAAAGAATTTAATATTCATCGCACAGGCCGATAATGATAAAGTTTAATAATGTTTCAAAAGTCTATCCTAATTCGGTTACCGCATTAAAAAGCATTAATTTGACAATCAATACAGGCGAGTTCGTGTTCATAACCGGGGCTTCCGGCTCCGGCAAGAGCACACTTTTAAAGCTCATAATGAAAGAAGAAGAGGCAAGTTCGGGTAAAATTCGAGTTTTTGGTTCGGATTTAATCAGTATGAAAAAGAAAAAAATACCGTTTTACCGCAGAACTATGGGAATAGTTTTTCAGGATTTTAGAATAATAGAAAACATGACAGTTTTTCAAAATGTCGAGCTCGTTATGCGAGTGGTCGGCGCAAGTTCCAGGGCTATAAGAAAAAGAGTGCCGTATGTTTTGAGCTTATTTTCAATGGAAGATAAGGCGGATAGATACCCCAGGGAGCTTTCGGGCGGCGAAAAGCAAAGGGTAGGGCTTGCACGCGCACTGGTAAATAACCCAAATTTAATAATTGCCGACGAACCAACCGGAAATATCGACCCTTCGATGTCGTATGAAATTATGGATCTTTTGGCACAAATAAACAAAAGAGGGACTACTGTATTGGTGGTAACGCACGATATGTCGGTAGCTTCAAAATTCGATTTTAGAACAATAGAAATAAATAAAGGCAACATTACAAGTGATACATCTTCAAAATCTAAAGTTAATGTTCAAAATTTTTTAAATTAGACTTATATTAAATTGACGAATCTCTCCGGCGACGCCGGATAGAATATCTCTTTATAGTGCAGGAAAAAAGATAAAAAAATAAAAATTTTTGCAAATTTTTAAGTTCCCCTATTGACATATAAAAAAATGCGTTGTAAACTAAAAATTAGCACTCGAAAGCTTAGAGTGCTAAAACTTGAGGAGGTGAAGTAAAAGTACTGAAAGAGAGAACATCCAAGATATTATCTGTGATAATCGAAAATTATATAAAAGTTGGCATTCCAGTGGGTTCCGAAACTGTTTGCAGGCTCATGAAAAATCCGCCTTCTTCGGCAACCGTCAGGAACGAAATGGTCTTGCTTTCGATGCTAGGGCTTTTAGAGCAGCCGCATGTCTCTTCCGGTAGAATTCCTACGATTGAAGGTTACAGATTTTATATAAATTATCTGATGAGTGAAAAAAAGCTTTCGGATTATGAAAAAAATTATATTTTAAGTATGTTTAACGATATATCTTACGACCCCGAAAGTATAATAAAAAAAGCGTGTGATGTTTTATCAAAAATAATAAACTGCACAGTGGTTTTTGCCGTTCCGCCGGTTTTTGAATCCGTTGTTAAAGATATAAAATTTGTAAAGGTAGGCTTGAGAACTGTTGTTTTATTGCTCATTACTTCGTCCGGAATGATTCAAAATCAGGTCTTTAATTGCAGTTTTGAAGTTAATGACAGCATTTTAAATATGTTCAAGATGGCGCTTAGCGAGTTCAGAGGAAAAAGCATAAGTTCTTTGAACATCGAAATGGATAAAATACTATTTGCACGAGAAACTAAAGATATAGTTATGGTTCCGGCATTTGAGGCAGTTTTTAGAGCTGTAAAAAAATCTTGTCAGACTCATATTGAAATCAAAGGCGAAAAATTTTTGTTCGATTTTCAAGATTTTCAAAAAGCTTTTGAAATCCTTGATTTATTTCAAACAAAAAAATTTGCAGATTTTATTTTTTCGAGCATAAACAGTTTAAAAATCTATTTGGGTAGTGACAGCAACATGGATGTATTCTCTGATTGCAGCATAATAGTTAAAAAGTACGACATTGGAGCATATCAGGGCGCGATTGCCTCTATAGGTCCAACAAGAATTGATTATTCTGATATTACTGCAAAAATTAGCTATATGGCGGAAGTCGTCCGGAATATGTTTTTGAAAATCATGAGTTTGTAGATTAATTTTATTTGAGGAGGAGGCTTATGAATAGTATAGATAACGATGAAAATTTATCCGAAGAAGAAATCGAAGAAGAAACCGGTGAAGATGAAATTATCGAAGACGAAATCGAAAGTAAAGAAACTGAAGAATTAAAAACTCAAAACGATTTGTTAAAGCAAGAACTTTCTGATTTAAATAATAAATATCTCCGTCTTGCCGCCGAGTATAAAAATTATCAGGAAAGAAGCAAAAAAGAAAAGTCAAGTATCAGGAGTTATTCTTTAATAGAAGCTGTTTCGGCGATTTTGCCGATAATCGACGATATCGAGCGGACTTTGCCGTCTTTTTCAAAAGCCGGAGAAGAATACGAAAAGGGGCTTAATATGATACTCAAAAGAACTTCGGAGGCACTAAAAAAACTAGGAGTTGAATCTTTTGGCGAAAAAGGCGAAGAATTTAATCCGAGCATTCATAATGCGAGTTCAAAAATCGAATCGGATGAAGAAGAAAACACCGTGATTTCAGAAGTTTATCAAAAAGGATACAAAATAAACGAAAAATTAATACGACCCGCAATGGTTCAAGTTAAGGGCTAAATTTAAAAATAAATATTTAGGGGGAATTTTTATGTCAAAAATAATAGGTATTGATTTAGGAACAACAAATTCATGCGTATCAGTAATCGAGGGGGGAGAAGCAGTTGTAATTCCCAATCCGGAAGGTGCGCGCACGACTCCGTCGATAGTAGGTTTTACAAAAGCAGGCGAGCGTTTAATCGGCCAAGTTGCAAAAAGGCAAGCAGTTACCAACCCGGATAGAACTGTTATTTCGATAAAAAGACACATGGGTACGGATTATAAAGTAAGTATCGACGGCAAAAACTACACTCCGCAGGAAATTTCAGCAATGATTTTACAAAAATTAAAATCTGATGCCGAAAGCTATTTGGGCACAAAAGTTACTGAAGCAGTTATAACAGTTCCGGCTTATTTTACAGACGCTCAAAGGCAAGCTACAAAAGACGCAGGTAAAATTGCAGGCTTAGACGTCAAGCGCATAATAAACGAGCCGACAGCCGCAGCGCTTTCGTATGGAATTGACAAAGAAAACGACCAAAAAGTTTTGGTTTACGACTTAGGTGGCGGAACCTTTGATGTTTCGATAATCGAAATGGGCGATGGAGTCCAAGAAGTTTTGGCTACAGCAGGAAATAACCGTTTGGGCGGCGATGATTTTGATAAAAGAATTATCGATTGGATGGTTTCGGAATTCAAAAAAAGCAGCGGCATAGATTTGAGCAGCGATAAAATGGCAATGCAAAGATTAAAAGAATCTGCCGAAAAAGCAAAAATAGAACTTTCGGGCGTTGCAACGAGTTCGATAAATTTGCCGTTTATTACCGCTGATGCAACAGGGCCAAAACATCTTGATTTAACTCTTACGCGCGCAAAATTTGATGAACTCACCGCAGATTTAGTCGAACAGACTATGGTCCCGACAAGACAAGCTTTAAGCGATTCAGGACTTGAAATTTCGCAGATAAACAAAGTATTACTCGTCGGCGGTTCAACAAGAATTCCAGCAGTTCAAGAAGCCGTTAAAAAATTCATAGGCAAAGACCCATTCAAAGGTATAAATCCTGACGAATGCGTTGCAATGGGTGCGGCAATCCAAGGTGGAGTTTTGGGCGGCGACGTCAAAGGCTTGTTATTGCTCGACGTAACACCGCTTTCACTTGGAATCGAAACCATGGGCGGAGTTATGACCAAAATAATCGACAGAAATACTACAATTCCGACCAAAAAAAGCCAAGTTTTTTCCACTGCGGCCGATGGTCAAACTCAAGTTGAAATTAATGTTTTGCAAGGCGAAAGAGAATTTGCGCGCGATAATAAACAGCTCGGATTATTTAAACTCGACGGTATAGCGCCAGCACCAAGAGGAGTACCTCAAATTGAAGTTACTTTTGATATTGACGCCAACGGTATAGTAAACGTTAGCGCTCAAGATAAAGGCACCGGTAAGCAGCAGCATATTACTATATCTTCAAGCGGAAACATGTCTAAAGACGATATCGAAAACGCCGTCCGTGACGCTGAAAAGTATGCCGAAGAAGACAAGAAAAAACGCGAAGAAGTCGACGCCAAAAACGAAGCCGAAAATATGTGTTACTCAGTTGAAAAACTACTCAAAGATAGCGGCGATAAAATTGACCAAGCAGATAAAGATGCTTTAAATCAAAAAATTGATGAATTAAAGAAGAAACTTTCGGAAAATAATATCGAAGAAATAAAAAAAGCAAAAGATGATTTGCAATCCAAGATGTTCGAAGTTTCAAGCAAATTATATCAGGCATCACAGCAGGGCGCGCAGGGTCAGCCAAACGGAACTAATCCGGGTCAAAACAGTCAAAATCCGAATCAGAACGTTTATGATGCTGATTACAAAGACATTAACAATAATGGGCAAAAATAGAATTTTTTTGAAACCAGTATATATTCTCTCCGGCGGTGCCGGAGAGAATTATTTAAAATCTGGCAAAAATATCACTTTTTTTATCTCGCCGCAAAGATTTTCATCGGATTTATATTTAATTTTTATATAATTCCGCGAATATCCTGAAAAAATATTATTTTTTTCCTTATTTTCAAAAAGAACTTCAAAAGACTTGCCGATAAAACTCGAAATTACTTTTTTTGATATTAATTCTGAAAATTCTATGGCTTCTTTTACGCGATATTTTTTTAATTTAGAATCAATTTGTTTTAAATTATAAGCCTTTGTGAGAGGCCTTGGAGAAAACGGAAAAAGATTCACTTTTATAAAACCAATATTTTTTATAATATTTAGCGTGTCTTCAAAATCTTTGTCAGTTTCGCCAGGATATCCTATTATTATGTCAGTACTAAAAGTTGCATTTTCGAATTTATTTTTTATATAATTTACTAATTTTAAATAAAAATTAATATTATATTTTCGATTCATAAGTTTTAAAATTCTATCGCTGCCGCTTTGGAGCGACAGATGAAAGCTTGGGCAAATTTCATCAAATACGCACAAATTATCGATAAATTTTTTATTTAAAACATCAGGCTCCAAAGAACTAAGCCGGATTCTTTTGCAGTATTTTCTGGCAATTTTTATTGCATCAATTAAATTAAGATTTAAATCCTGACCGTATTTTCCCAAATTTATCCCAGTTAAAACAAATTCTTTAAAGCCATATTCGAAAAGCTTTTTACACTCAAAATCTATTTCACATAAATTTTTAGATTTAATTTTTCCCCTTGCAAACGGAATAATACAATAAGAGCAAAAATTTTCGCAGCCATCTTCGATTTTAATAAAAGCTCGAGTTCTTTCGTTATTATTAATAAAATTAATCTCCGTGTTTTGCTCAAAAATCCCAAATTTTTCTTTTATTTTGTCTATTAAATTTTTTTTATCACAAATTAAATCAATATTTTCATTATTCAAAAATTGATCTAAAATTACTGCACATCCTGTTAAAATTAAGAAACAATTTTTGTTGATTTTTTTAAATTTATTAATATTTTGCCTGGTTTTTCTCACACTTTCACTAGTTACGGCACACGAATTTACAATTACAATATCAGCTTTTTCTGGATTAGATATGATAAAGCCAAAGGAAGCCAAAATACTTGCAATTTTATTAGAATCACAACTATTAACTTTACATCCCAGAGTGTATATATAAAACTTTTTCATAATTTTAATTTTTTTTATCTAGATACGACGCGAAACCGAAGAATTCCTGAAGATTCTTCGCTTAGAACTTTTAAACATACTCACAAGTGAAAAAATCGACATAAAAAATATTAAACAAGTTAATAATGCAAAAATTATTTTAATAAATTTTTTCAAGTAAATCACATCCGTGCTTATTTTTTGGTGTATTATAGTACTTCTATTTTAAAAAGGCAACACGTTATTAGCAGAAAATATTCTCTCCGGCGATGCCGGAGAAATTGCAGCACCGTACCTTTACTTTAAAAAGGCAACACGCTATTAGCAGAAATATTCTCTCCGGCACCGCCGGAGAAAATAATATAATTCTTTTATCATTTAAACTTTTTTCCCAAATGCTGTTGATATATTTATTTTTTAGTTAAAAACATTAAAAACGAGATTTGAAAATCTTTTGGCTATAAAATTTTCAGGCAAAGTTTTAAAATTTTCAGAATCAATAAAAATTTTGTTATTTTTACCGCGAATCGAAACTATATTTTTTTTTCTAAAACTTCTGCCATAAAGCTGCTCAACCCAGATATTATCTAAAAGAATCAAACTACTGTTATCATGCAAAACAAACGAAGAAATTGATTTAAAAAACGAAAATTTTTTCCTGCAATTGTCTATTATCAGCGACCCGCCTATATATAAGTTAGCATTCGATTTTATATTAAAAGTAACAAATTTGAGTTTTGCAACGCCTTTTATTACTATATCACGATTGATCTTGATTTTCCTGCCAAATCCGAATTTATTTTCAAATTTAATGATGCTACTTTTTATTATTATTGTGCCGACTTTTGGATTCTTAATAGCTTTTAAAAAATCTTCTTTTGTAAATACAATCGAGATTAAACTTTCAGAAATTTTTTTATAAATCGAGTTATACTTTAAAATAATATTTAATTTTGAAATATAATTAACTTGCAATTTCTGATTTTTCTCTAATTTATTATAATCAGCTAAAATTTTATCAGTTCTTTTGCTGATTTGAAGCCACGGAATTACAGGCAAATTATCAATGCATCTGTCAATATTAAAAGCGCTAATTTCTTCGCCATTTTCATCTTTTATTATGGCAAAATCATCTACTAAATTAAAGTCTGAAGGTTCAAATTCGTATTCATAAACTTCTACTTTTAATCTATTTTTTTCAATAATAATATTAGCAAACGAAGGTTTATCGAGTAAAAGCAGGACTTCGATGTGCTCGTCTTTTAATTTATTAGGAATGTAGTTTTTTAGGCCGACGGCGCCCAAACTTATAAAAACAGTTCCCGAGGGATTAAATATATTATTATTTTTTATATCCTCTTGAGTAACTCTGCCAAAACACAGAGGCTTTGAGCGCGAATAGACGTGGTCGTGCCCGCTAAAAACTATATCGATTTTAAATTTTAAGCACAATTCGTTTATTTCTTTTCTTATGCGTTCAATATCAGAATCACCGCTATGTGGTCCTTGAGAATATGGACTTTTGTGAGCAAATATAATTTTCCATTTAGCATTGCTTTTTGCTAAAACATCGTCTGCCCACCTTAATTGCTCCCTGCCAAGACCGCCCGGAATATTTGTGTTTAAAAAAATATAAATGCAATCATTCTGCTCAAAAGAGTAATAGACTCCTGTATCTAAATAATTTTGCTTTAAAAACTCAATATTAAAATGATTGAGTATCGAATTTTTATCTAAATATTTAAGAGTTGGATGAAATTTTGCTTCATGGTTACCAGAAAGTGCAAAAACAGGAACTTGCGCCCAAATTTTTGAATTTAATAAAAAATCCCAATAATCCTCATTTGCGCCATCGTCTACAAAATCCCCCAAATGAGCAACAAACTGAATATCATTAAATTTTTTATATATCAACTCAAAAATTTTTGCAAAAATATCATAATCTTTTTTAGTCATGCCTTGGGAATCTGACATTACAATAAAATTATTAATGTTATTGTCTTTAACTATAAATTTACTATTAAAACTTCCGGAATTTCTTTTAATTCTAATGTAATAATCTTGATTTAAATCTAAATTTTGCACGCTTGCAGAATAAATCGTTCGTGTTTCAAGCTGATATTTTGCTATCGTGCCCAAATCGAAAACCGTTGGCCGATAAAGCATGACTTCTTGTTTTTGGGCTTTAATAGCCACAGAATTACTAAAATTTTTTGTTTTACTGATTTCTAAATATTCGTCCGTTTGATTACTTCCGAACCATCTAAAATTTCTGGAATTTATTTTTTTACCTATGCAAGAAGTAAAATTAAAATTATTTGAAAATTTAACACAAATATTATCAGAAACACCTATCACTAAATCATAAATCATATAAATCAGGTGCTCTCCAAAACCTTTAAGGAACGCTTCGGTAGCATATTTTTTGGCAAATTTATCAAGTATTTTTTGTAAATCAAGTTTAAAAAACGCAAGTATATCAGCAATTTTGCCTTTATTTGTATTTTTATTAAGGAAAAATCTTAAAATCTTGGAATCAAAAAGCATGTCATAATTAACATACACATTTTTGCTTATCCCATTAAATGCTTTTACAATAACATAAACCAAAAAATCTAAAATATCTTTCGCAAATTCAGTGCGATTTAATTTTTTAAGTGCAGGTTCAAACCATTCCGGAAAGTTCGAATTCGTATTACTGTAATAGCTAAACAAAATTATAATCAAAAAATCATATAAACTTTTTTCACCAAAATCCGACGTATTAAAAATTTCTTTTTTAGTTAATTTTTTGAGTATTTCATCTATTTTGCTAACTAAATAGTTATTATCTTTGAAGAAAATATTTTCGATTTGATAAAAAATATCTTTTAAAATATAAATAATTTTTTCGTCTGATATAGTTATTTGATTTATAAAAAGCCCTATAGTTCCAATGCAGTCAAGACATATATTATTATTTTGGTAATAAATATTTATTTTGCCCGCAAATTTGCCCAAATCAACAGTTCGGACTAGCCGCAAAGATTTTCTGATTTTTTTTATAACAAAATCATCTATGTAAAATCCCGGAAAAAGTTTTTCAATACTGGCTTTAAGCCCCAAACCTCTTACTTGCTCCAAAAACGGAGTTAGCGATTTTTTTATAATTTGCTCAATTTTTTCAGTTTCTTGCATAAACTACCCCAAAAATTTAAACAAGACTTTTTAAAATCAGAATTTCTTCAGCATATCCCGGCAAATCGTTGGGAGTTTCAAGAATCATGGGCAAATTTTTTATGTAACTATTATTTAAAATTTTTCTAAAAACTTCGAGCCCCAAAAACCCCTGTCCTATTTTTTCGTGCCTGTCTTTTCGGCTACCCATTGGATTTTTACTGTCGTTTAAATGCATAGCCTTAAGTTTTTCAATTCCAATTTTTTTATCAAATTCATCAAGAATTTTTTCAACATTATTAAAATCAAACCCGGCGTCGAACATATGGCAAGTATCAAAACAGACTCCAAGATTTTTGCCAGCGCCAGAATTTTTTATTATATCACTTATTTCGTCAAAAGTCGAGCCTACCTCGCTACCTTTGCCGGACATCGTTTCTAAAACAACTGTAGTTTCAAAATTATTTTGAGAAAAAATCTTACCAAGGGTTTCGGAAATAAATTCTATGCCTTTTTTAATTCCAAGTCCGGTGTGACTGCCCGGATGCAAATTATAAAAATTGCCTGGAATTTTATTCATTTCAGTTAAGTCGCTTTTTAAAATCTGCGCCGAAAATTTTCTCACACCAGGCTTTGCCGAACATAAATTCATAGTATACGGCGAATGCGCAACAATTTGTGTAAAATTATTTTTTTGAGCAAAATCTTTAAAATTTTCAATATCTTCATCTGAAAATTTAATATCTTTCGCGCTGTGCGGATTTCTTAAAAAAAACTGAAAAGTATTAGCTCCAATAGATTGAGCCGTTTTAGCCATATTTAAAAAACCCTCACTTACCGAAAGATGACAGCCTATATTTAGCATACGATTCCTTTACTCATTAATTTTTGCTTTTAAATGTACCTGAAAAAGAAAAAAATTCAAATTCCCCCGGAAGCAGGGCGTCGCTAAAAGTGGATAAATAAGAACTGTATTCACAAACATTTTAACAAAGTGTGTAAGTGAGAAATAATGATCATAGATTCTTATAAACACATTATAAAACAAGTTTTCATATTATATATTATGGTGAAAACCATAAATAAAAAACAAAGGAATGATAAAAATGTGTTGTTGTAGAAATCAATGTGGATGCAGGTGCAGAAGAGCGATAACAGGTACTTTTACTCAAAATATACCGGTTACAATGGCTTATAGTATTGCTCCATTAAGTATAGGAAATGAAAATATTAATTTTTTTTAATTTTATAAGATTTAATAGATTTCTTTCAAAACTGAAAAATTAAGTTAAAAGAGTTCTCTCCGGCTAACAGCCGGAGAGGGTGTTGCTAAAAAGATAGATATTTCCTCCAGCGCTGCCGGAGAAAGTGATGTGGGTTCTCTATGTTGCTACATTAGATTTCTTTCGAAACTAATACCCGGTATTTAAAACATAGGGCAAACATCTCTCCGGCGTCGCCGGAGAGCATATATATCACTGGTTTCGAAAGAAATTTATTCATACATGGATATAACTTATACGAATCATTAACATCTATCCACTTTTAGCAATGCCAAAAATATTTTCACATTTGATTTTGTGATATAATCAGGTTTATGATACTAAAAAGTTTTGCAAAAATTAATTTGGGGCTCGAAATTAAGGAAAAACGGACTGATGGGTTTCATAATTTAAACACAATAATGCAATCTGTGAGTTTATTTGATTTAATTAAAATTTCAAAAATTAGTTTAAATAAAATTTTTGTCGAATGCAACAAAAATGTTTGCAAAATGGAAGAAAATTTGGCATATAAAGCCGCAAAAATAATTTTCGATTTAATTAATCCTAATTTTGGGATAAAGATAGACATTCAAAAAAATATTCCTACTGGTGCAGGTCTTGGCGGAGGAAGTTCTAATGCCGCTGCTGTAATCTTTGGTATGAATAAAATTTTAAATTTAAATTTTTCTAAAAATAAAACTATAGAAATTTGTGAAAAATTAGGCTCTGACGTACCATTCTGTTATTTCGGTGGAACAATGTTGTGCCGAGGGAAAGGTGAAATTTTGTCAAAAATTAACAGTTTGCCGGAATGTCAATTTTTATTAAAATTTGATAATCAAAAAAATTATACTAAAAATTTATTTAAACAATTTGATGATTTTATTGATAATAACCTTAAAAATGATAAATTTAAAATTAAAATACTCAAAGATGCAATTTTATCAGGAAATATTGATAAACTTTCCAAAAAATGCTTTAATGATTTCGAAAAAATAATTAAAATACCACATAGTTGGCATCTCACCGGAAGTGGTTCGGCGATTTTTAAAATTGTTAATAAAAATTACATAAACTTGAATAAAAATATATTAGTTTGTAAACCTGTTAATTATGGAGTTGAAATAATTGAGAATAATTGGAATTGATCCCGGCTATGCGATAGTTGGCTACGCGATAATAGATGTAGAAAAAAATAAAAGAAGACTTTTAAAATACGGGACGATCGAAACTTCGTCCAGAGAAGAATTCCCAAATAGAATTTGTAAAATTTATAATGAAATGAATGATATTTTACATAATTTTACACCTGATTTTGCTTCGATTGAAAGTTTATTATTCCAAAATAACCAAAAAACAGCAATAAAAGTCGCTGAGGCACGTGGCGTTATTATTTTATCGTTACAAAAATTTAATATTAAAATTTTTGAACCAACGCCGCTGCAAGTTAAATGTTCACTTACAGGATATGGAAAAGCAACAAAACAGCAAATTATTTTGATGACAAAAAAAATATTAAATTTAAATGAACCAATAAAACCAGACGATGCCGCAGACGCATGCGCACTAGCTTTATCCGGTTCGATTTTTGTTAATAATTAGATAAGCAGATATTTTCTCCGTAAGCGCCGGAGAAAGTGTCTATTAGACTTTTTTGAAATTTAAAAATTAAAAATAATTAATTTCTCTGCAAGCATCAAGCATATCTTTTGCAACGGATTTTGAAACGCTGCCGTATTTTCCGTTTGCAACTATTACGGCAAAGGCAACCTTTGGATTATCAAAAGGCGCGTAGCCCATAAAAGTTGTGTGGTCGTCGCCGGCATTTTGTGCAGTTCCAGTTTTGGCGGCAACGCTTACCGGGTAATTTTTAAAATCTGTAGCAAGACCTGTTAAAACAACTTCTCGCATCGCTTGGCGCGTTAAGTTTAAACTTTCTTCCGAAATATTTAAAGGTTCAAATTCACTTTCAAATATTTTTAAATCCTGAGAATGGTCATAATTCATTATTTTGCTAACTATTCTGGGTTTAAAATTCTTACCCGAAGCTATTCCGGCGGCAATTTTTGCAAGCTGCAAAGCAGTAATTGAAACATCGCCTTGTCCGATTGCCGCCTGCGACGCGGCAGAAGCATATTGCGCTTTTTTCTCAAGGTCACAAATGGTTCCTGAAGCTTCTGAAAGTTCCAAACCAGTTTTACCGTTTATTCCAAGTTCTTTTGCGTATTTTTCGATATTATTTAGCCCAAGCCTTCTGCCGAGCTCTGCAAAAAAAACGTTGCACGAACGTGCCATAGCTTTTAATAAATTTGCATCCCCATGGTGCCCTGTGCATCTTATGGTTCCTCTTGTATAGTACCTGTAAGCACCTGTGCAGTTTATAGTTTCTTCAGTTCCATTTAAAACTCCCTCGTTTAATGCTGCAGCTAAAATCAGTGGTTTGAATGTTGAGCCCGGAGGATATATACCGCTAAATGCTCTGTTTAAAAGCGGTAAATTTTTATCATTAATGAGTTCGCTGCGATACGATTTATCAACCGAATATCTGGATAAATCAAACGTAGGGCATGAAGCTGCTGCCAAAATCTCGCCGGAATTCACATCTAAAAGTACCGCAGCTCCCGATGTGCAGCCTTTTGCGCCTTTTGAAGCAGCCGTCTTAATTGCTTTTTCTAGCGAATCTTGAGCTGCTTGCTGAAGTGAGGAAATTATCGTTAAAAATACTGAATTTCCCTGTTGCGGTTTTATAATTTCATCAACGGAATTTAACGAACCTTCTTTTGAAAAATGAAAAGCTCTTTTTCCGCCAAAACCCCTCAATTCTTCTTCGAATAATTTTTCGATCCCTGATTTCCCGATTATCGAATCCATGCTGTATTTTTCCTTATATTTTGCATACTCTTCTGCGGACATAAGTCCGGTATAGCCTAAAATATGCGAAGCAATTGTTCCGGAAGGATAATATCTTTCCGTCGATGTTTCGATTCTAAAACCCGGGATTCCAAATTCGGCAATTTTAAAAATAGCTTTATCATCTATTTTATCTGCAATAACATTGTTCCCTCTGGTGCCATAATATAAACTGCATGCATCCCGCAGCATCTTGCCGCTCAAACTTTGCCCATTTATCTTTTTTTTAATATAGTCGATATACGAATTTGGGTCGGAAGAATTTTTTGCCGGGATTTCTTTTTTCATAAGCTCTAGCTTTGATTCATCACTATAATCAAATTCAAATTTTCCATTTGAATTTAATACTATTGGTAAAGTATCATTCCATTCAATATTTAATAAGTTTAGCAAATGTATAATTTTATATATACAATCTGCTTCTTTTCCTTTTATCAGATTAAAATCATCTAAAACCAGCCTGTAACCTATGGAATTTGCCGCTAAGGCGCTTCCAAATTTATCAAATATTTCCCCTCTTATAGGGTCGGTTTTTAGTATATAAGAGTGATTTTGCAGTGCTCTTATTCGATAATACCAATGATTTATTATTTGCCAATTTACAAGCCTTGAAATAAAAACAGCAAATACGGCGCTTATTAATACCAATAAAGATATGAATCGTCTTTTTAGATATAAATTGGTCAATTTTATCCTTAAATAATGGCAAAAATTAATTTTTAATTGTTAACCATGCGAGCTTTCTATATTCTGGAGTTCGAATCTGTATTTTTGTCCATTTTTGTTTACTTCGTCATTTAAGAACATATCATAAGGTCTGCACCACAATTTGCAGTCACCGTAAAGCGCTCTGTAAGCTACCATTTTTTCGCATGTTTCGCTGTGATAAATAACGTCTTCCACTATATACAAATCGCCTTTATAATGCTTATAAATCCCTTTAATTTTCAGATTATTCATAATTTTACCTCATAAACCAAATAACAATCGAAAGTATTGTGCAGTAAAAAAAGCAAAAAGTCAATATGCAAAACATTATGTTTCTTTTGAAACTTAAAAATTAAATCGAAAGTTCTCTCTCCGGCTATGCCGGAGGCTGCTTTTGTATATTTTTATTTTTAAAAACTTATCTAGCTGGTACCGGAGAAAATGCTTCCTTTAAGTAGCAACTGCTATAAAATATTTTCAATAGAAATTTCATCGATTTTTTCTAAGTTTTCCAAAAAAATTAAAAAGTCTCTCCAGCTCTGCCGGAGAGATTTCTGTTAAATATCAAGGTATTGTTCTAATGTGATATCGTTTTCCATAATTTTGCTTGCAATTTCACGATTATCAATATAACGAAAGTGCCAAGGTTCATATTCGTATCCGGTAATTTCTTTTTTACCTTTAGGATAACGCAATATAAAACCATACTTGGAAAGTTTTTTATGAATTTTTGCGAAAATTTCCTTTTCGGCAATCATTTCGCTATTATCATCAATTCTTTTGCCATCTTTATGCAAGCATATATCAATTGCCAAACCCGTGTGATGCTCAGAATATCCCGGAACGGCCACATACTTTCGAACGTATTCTGACCCATGTTCCTTCGTCCACTCATCCCACAATTTCTGCTGTTTAGCTACACTTCTTGTGGTACTGTCTAGCTCAATATCGATACCTTCATTATTAAGCAAATCTTTGCGCAGAAGTTCAAATTGCTTTAAAGTTTTTTCTTCTACCTGGTATTCTTCACCATAAATATTTTTAGCAGTTTTTAACAAAACGCTGCTTTCCCAATTTTCAGGTAGTTTATGCTCTTTATTAACTAGTACCATGTAGTTTATGGTATGTCCTTTTGATAAATTTGTTTGGTCCATCGCATAAATATTAAATAAACTGACACTACTTAAACCAAAAATTATCACCAACATGATTCTCAAATAAAAATACATACTTGCAACAAATTTTTTATTCAACGTAAACACGATATTCACCCCCTTCCATATCTTAACGCTATATCATCTTTACTTAAAAAGCAACATACTTTCTTGGAGAATTGAAATTTTTTTACCCGAGTGCCGGAGAAAATGCTTTTTTAAGTAGCAACTGCTATAAAATATTTTCAATAGAAATTTCGTCGATTTTTTCTAGACTTTCAAATTTAGATTTTAAGCAATTGCAAGTTTTTAAAATTTCAAATTTATTTTTTTCTTTTGCGGATATTTTTAATTTTGATATTTCATTATCTATGTCGTCGATTTGTTCGTGATGAATTAATATTTGTAAAATTTTCGATTTTTTATCCCAAAATTCTTCAAAATCATTGGTCGAATATTCGGTATTTTTATTGTTATCTGCTGAATTTTCGATTTTTTCTATATATTCAATTGATTTTTTGGCAATAGAATTTGTAGTTTTAAAACTTGCAAAGCATAGCAAGAGCGTAGCTGTGATGATTATTAAGCCGCACAAAAGTTTATTCATATCTTTCCTTTTTGATAATATTAAACTGTTTATTAAAATTTGCAGTCATCAAAAAAATTTCGTCGAGTTTTGTATTATTTTCTTGCAAAATTTTTTTTAACCATTTATAATCTAATTTGCAGAGCAATAATGAGTAATTGTTGATTTTGCCGTTTGAAACTATTGTTAAATCTAAATTTGCTTTTTGAACTTCAACGTTTAATGTCTGTGCATCGGGTGGTTGTTTTTCGGATTTTTTTAAAACGCTGAGTTTGCCGTTGGTTTCCATTATGGCGTAAGCTACGTCGTTTATTGAAAAAACGTTCATTTGCCGGAGCTGCTCGCATAAATCATATGTGCTCATGCGGAGCCTGCAAAGTTCTTTTTGATTTATTTTACCGTTATCGATTACTATTACGCATTTTCCGCATGTTAGCTGCCGAAATTTTGGGCTTTTCATCATGAGCCAAGAGATAAATATTTCAAGGCACGTTAAAACTCCTATTGGTATTAGCCCGCTCAAAATAGGCTGCTCGGAATTTTGCATAGGAATTGAAGCTATATCGGAAATCATAAATGTTATTACAAGCTCCGAAGTTTCAAGCTCGCCAATCTGCCTTTTGCCCATAAATTTTATCGCACAAACTACTACAATGTACATAATTATTGCTCTTATAAATGAAATAAACATACCTAATCCTAAAACACAAAATATCGGTTTATGATAAATTATTTCCGAAAATAAATATATTATCGATTTGTTTGTTGACTTTTTTTATAAAATATGAGATAATCCAAAAATCCGCGAGGAACATTAAAAATTTGGAGGAATTGTATGCCAGCATTTATGAAAAAATTTTTTGATATGTTAAGCCCTGCTGATAGCGAGGACTATGACGAAGTAGATGAAAGTATTAGCGAAAGCTCTAAAAAGCCGGAAGTAAAAAAAGATTCTAAAGTGATTAATATGGGTAAAATCGAAAATGAAATTTCGTGTTTTAAGCCTACAGAGTATAACAAAAGTATTGCCGAGATAGCCGATAGTTTAAAATCTGGCTGTATCGTAATTATCGATTTTGGGATTGAATCAAGTAACCCCGAAGTTGCAAGAAGAATAATAGATTTTTTAAGCGGCGCGGCTTATTTTGCTCAGGCAAAGTTTTTCAGGGTTGCAAATAACTGTATTTTGGCGCCAAGTAACGTTAAAGTTAACGGGTTGGACCTTGTTAATGAACTTAAAAATTATGATATTTTACCTTTTGGAGGTAAGCTGTGAACACTGCTTTAAAAGACCTTAAAAGAGAACTCGAGGATGCAAGGTTTTCTCGTGCGGCCTTTGGTTATCGTTCGGCGGATGTTGATAATTTTATGGATGAATTGGAGCGAAAGCTTGATGTGGCAATAGCTGAGCGCGATGAGCTTGTTGGTTTAATCGAAAAACTTAAAAACGAAATTTTATCTTTGCGCAGCGAAAAAGAAGCTATCACAAGAGCTATCGTGAATTCCGAAAAAATTGCTCAGGCAAGTGTTATAGATGCCGGAGTTAAATCAAAATATATATTGCGCGATGCTTCGGAAAAAGCGGCTAAGATGATGAATAGTGCGAATGACGAATATGAACGCAAAATTAATGAAGCCAGAAAGCTTAACGAAGAAATCGAGGCTTTTGTCAGTGATTGTATAAAAAAATTTGGCAATCAGATAGAATCGATGAAAACTTTTTCTAGGGTGCCTATCAAGCCGCTTGACATGAAGAATTTTCAGATAGATGATGTTGCTAAAACTTTTATGTCCGATGAGCATTATCAAACCGCTCAGATTTTTAGTGACGGTACTTCGATTTCTAATAGCAAAAATTAACGCAATTTAAAATTAAAGATGTTTGGAGGGATTTATGAGAAAAAAATATAATGATACTCTAAATTTGCCAAAAATTGATTTCCCTATGAAGGCAAATTTAAGCGAGCGTGAACCGGAGATTTTATCAAAGTGGCAGAAAAATAATATTTATAAAAAGATTTTAGCAAAAAATTCTAAGAATAAAAAGTATATTCTTCATGACGGACCGCCGTTTGCCAACGGAGAAATTCATCTCGGCCATGCTTTGAATAAAATTTTAAAAGATTTTATTGTAAAATTTAAAAGTATGCAAGGTTTTTGTGCACCATTTATTCCAGGTTGGGATACGCATGGCTTGCCGATTGAAGTAAAAGCTAAAAAGAATTTTAAAAGTTATGATAATCTTGGTATTTCAGAGCTCCGAAAAGTTTGCAAAGATATTGCTGAAAATTATATTAATATTCAGCGGAGTTCGTTTAAAAGGCTGGGAATTTTCGGCGATTGGGAGAATCCGTATGTTACTTTTGAACCAAAATTTGAAGCTAAACAAATAGAAGTTTTTGCCAATCTTGTTAAAAATGGCGCAATTTACAGGGGTTTAAAGCCGGTTTATTGGTGCTGCGATTGCAAGACTGCTCTGGCTGAAGCAGAAATTGAATATAAACAAGATTCTTGTGATTCGATATTTATAAAATTTAAGTTAAAAGATGATTTAAATAAATTTTCAAATTTAAATATTGATAAAGAAAAAATTTATTTTTTAATCTGGACGACGACCGCTTGGACTTTGCCCGGAAATGTTGCAATATGTTTGAATAAAGATTTTAATTATTCTTTAGTAAAAGTTAATGATGAATATTTAATTATAGCTTCTGATTTAGTTAAATCTTGTATGAACGAAGCTAAAATATCTGATTTTAAAATTATTAAAGAGTTTTCAGGCGCCGAGCTCGAAGGCATGAAAGCTTTGCACCCGTTTATTGAACGTGAATCGTTGATAATTACAGGCGGTCATGTTAATTTAGAAAGCGGCACGGGCTGCGTGCATACGGCTCCGGGACATGGGCTGGAAGATTTTGAATGCTGCAAAAATTATAATTTTGAAATTTTGGTGCCTGTTGATGAAAATGGAGTTATGAATTCACTTTCGGGCGGCTTTGAGGGTATGAATACTTTAAAAGCTAGCGAGGAAATTATTAAGTTACTCGAAAGTAAAAATTTATTGTTTGCCAAAAAAAATATTGTTCACAAGTACCCCCATTGCTGGCGCTGCAAGAATCCGATTATTTTTCGCGCTACAAATCAGTGGTTTTGTTCCGTCGATTCTTTTAAAAAAGAAGCTATTAATGCTGCAAAAAATGTTAATTGGATGCCAAAATGGGGCGGCGAAAGAATTGAATCTATGATTCGCGAGAGGTCTGATTGGTGTATTTCGCGCCAGAGAAAATGGGGCGTGCCGATTCCGATATTTTTCTGTAAAAAATGCGGCGAGCCTTTTGCCGATTACAATACGATAATTGATGTTTCTAAAATTTTTGCTGAGTACGGCTCCGGGGTTTGGTACGAAAAAGATGCTGAATTTTTTCTTAAAAATAATCAAACTTGCAAATCTTGCGGCTTTAAAGAATTTATCAAAGAAAAAGACATAATGGACGTTTGGTTTGATTCAGGTTCGAGTTATCATGCGGTTATTCCTGAGTCTGATTTTCCGGCGGATTTGTATCTTGAAGGTGCCGATCAGTATCGCGGCTGGTTTCAGTCGTCGCTTTTGACGGCAGTAGGAATTGGCAAATCTGCGCCGTACAAGTCGGTTTTGACTCACGGCTGGGTTGTGGACGAAGAATCTCGAAAGCAGTCAAAATCTCTTGGAAATGTTATCGAGCCTGCGTCGATAATTCAAAAGTATGGCGCAGATGTGTTAAGGCTGTGGGTTTCGTCGGTTAATTATACAGATAATGTAAAAATTTCTAATGAAATTCTTGCACAAATTAGTGAATCTTATAGAAAAATAAGAAATACTGCAAGATTTATTTTAGGTAATCTATATGATTTTGACCCAAAAAAAGATTTGGTGAAATCCGAAGAGCTTGAATCGTTAGATTTCTTTATGATTCTGAAAACAAAAAAGATTTTTGAAAAATGCATTGAATTTTACGAAAAATTTGAGTTTTATTCGGTATTTCAGGAAGTTCAAAAGTTTTGCATAACAGAGCTCTCGAATTTTTATTTAGATGTTATAAAAGATAGACTTTATGTTGAAAAAAAAGACGGATTTTTAAGAAGAAGTGCACAAACTACGATTTGGGTAATTCTTGTTCATTTAACTAAAATTCTTGCGCCGATTTTATCTTTTACTTGCGAAGAAATCTGGAGTTTCATGCCCGGGGTTAAAGATTTTGACAGTATTTTTATGAATGATCTAAAATTTGAGTATGAAATTGAAAATGATAAGAATTTGAACCAGTATTGGCATAATGTTATCGAAGTTGCAGATTTTATAAAAAAGCATCTGGAAGTTGCGAGAAAGCAAAAAATAATAGGTTCCGCTATGGAGGCAGATGTTTATTTGAATGCAGATGCGACTCAAGTTGATGATGTTGGCGTGTTTTTATCGGATTTGAAAGAAATTTGCATAGTTTCGAGTGTTAATTTTTCGGAATTTAATCCAAATTCTGAAGAAAAGGTAATAGTAAAAAAATCTAGCATGCAAAAATGCCAGCGCTGCTGGACGTATGATAAAAGTGTTGGAAAAAATTCGGAATACGGTGATATTTGCGAGCGATGCATAAATATTTTGCACAAATAATTGATTTTTTATTTTTTTTGTGATATCATTCGAAAAGTTAAGTTTGAGGAGGTAAGTATGTACGCTGTTATATTGGTTGGCGGCAAACAATTCAAAGTGAGCCAGGGCGATATTATCTATACAGATTTAATTGGCGCCGATGAGGGGAGCGAAGTAAAGTTTAAAGTTCTTGCGAGGTATGATGATAAGAATTTTTCTTATGGAACCCCATTTTTAAATTCCGTTGCGAGCGCCAAGGTTATTAAAAATGGTAAGAAAAAAAAAATTACCGTCTTTAAATACAAACCGAAAAAGAATTATAAGCGCAAAAAAGGACATAGGCAAGGATATAGCAAGCTTGAGATTACTTCGATTGGTTGATTTATTGCTTAATGAAGATTAATTTGGGTTAGGAGGTGGTGTTATGGCACATAAGAAGGGCATGGGCTCTACGCGAAACGGAAGAGATTCGGAGTCCAAACGCCTTGGTGTGAAAAGAGCCGATGGGCAAAGCGTGAATGCCGGCAGTATTTTGGTAAGACAAAGAGGAACTAAAATTCACCCGGGTTTGAACGTGGGTAAAGGTTCGGATGATACGCTTTTTGCTTTGATTCCCGGAATAGTTCGGTTTAAGCGTTTTGGCAAAACAAAAACTAAGGTTCACGTTTGCGCGATTTAATTTTGTTCTTTTCCATTTTTAGGGGAGAGTTTTTGAAGCGTTGCTAAAGAGATGGATATTTTTCCCAGTATCGCCGGAGGGGTTGTGTGGTTTGTATTTTGCAATATCTTGTACATTCTTAGCACTGCCGTGTTAGATGTTTTTCTTGATTTTTTTGGATCTAATATAATTGATTCATTACTAAAAAAGAGAGGAATTTCCTTCGGCGTCGTCGGAGGAATGTATGGTTTGTATCTTGCAGTACTCCTGTACTTTTAGAAATATCTATTAGGCGTTTTCCTTGATTTTTTTTGGAACTGATACAATTATAATATTCAAAATTATATTTTTGGGAGATTTTATTGTTTGTAGACACTGCAAATATTGAAATAAAAGCCGGTGATGGCGGCAATGGCGCGGTTTCGTTTTATCGGAGTCCGGCGACTGCTTTTGGCGGTCCTGATGGCGGCAACGGCGGCAAGGGTGGCGATGTTATATTTAAAACTGACAGTAATCTTTCAACTTTGTATAAGTTTAGGAATAAAAAAAGGTTTTTTGCTCAAAACGGTGGCAATGGTGCCGGTAAAAAATGCAGTGGGAGATCAGGCGAAGACCTTTTTATAAAGGTTCCGTGCGGTACTATCATAAAAGATTTGGATTCGGACAGTTTAATATGCGATATGAATAAGCCCGGGATGAATTTTGTGGCGGCCAGAGGTGGCAAAGGCGGAATTGGAAATTTTAATTTGAAATCTTCTGTTAACAGAGCGCCAAAGTATGCTAAAAAAGGAAAACCTGGCGAGTTTTTTAATTTGTGTTTGGAATTAAAACTCTTGGCGGATGTTGGGCTGGTTGGTATGCCGAATGCCGGTAAATCTACGATAATTTCAATTATAAGCGGCGCTAAGCCCAAAATAGCTGATTATCCGTTTACCACGCTTTCGCCGATACTTGGCGTTGCCAATTATTTTGATAAATCGTTTGTTGTTGCGGATATTCCGGGTTTAATTGAGGGCGCTTCGCGAGGCGCGGGGCTTGGGCACGAATTTTTAAAACATATTCAAAGATGTAAAGTTTTGGTTCACGTTGTTGACGTTTCATTAGATAATTCAATAGAAAATTTTGAAACTATTAATAAAGAACTATATAGTTTTGACAAAAAATTTAAGCGTTTCCCTATGATAGTTGTTGCAAATAAAATTGATATTGCAAGTGAAGAAAATATTTTGAAATTTGAAAATTATGTTAGTAATAAAAATTTAAATTTTTTCAAAATTTCGGCTACCAATGGTTTGCAAAGTCTAAGTTCGTTACTTGGTAAAATGTCTGAATTTGTTTTGAAAGCGGATTTTGAATAGTAAAAAACCACATTTTTATAAGTTTAAAAATCGCTTTTTTTATTTATTCCTACAAATATTTAGAAAATCATCGAAAATTGTGGATTTATTTTTTTTATTTTGGTATAATGCCCGAAATAGGCTATGGCGGCATAGCTCAGCGGTAGAGCATTCGGTTCATACCCGGAGGGTCGGTGGTTCGAGCCCACCTGCCGCTACCACTGCCCAATTTATTTATTGGAGGTTTTAGATTGGCTGTTAAAAGTTTTGATAAAAAAGAAAATCAAAAAAATTTAGTTGAAAAAAGTGTTAATAAAGTTGTTAACAAAAATGATAAAAAAGATGAAATTGTGAATATAAAAGTCGTTGGTGTTGGCGGAGGCGGGGGCAATGCAGTCAATTGTATGGTTGATTTTGGCGTCAAGCATGTTGATTTTATTTGCGTTAACACTGATAATCAGGCGCTGGGAGGTTCAAAGGCAGACGTTAAGATTCAGATAGGCGAAAAAATAACGCGCGGAAAAGGCGCAGGCTCTAAGCCTGAAGTAGGGCAGAGGGCTGCCGAAGAGAGCAGAGATGAAATAGTTTCGGCACTTTCCGGAGCAGATATGGTATTTGTAACAAGCGGAATGGGGGGCGGGACCGGCACCGGTGCGGCTCCGGTTGTTGCGCAGACTGCGCGTGAGATGGGAATTTTAACAGTCGGCGTTGTGACGAAGCCCTTTATGTTCGAAGGTCAACGCCGTATGGCTCAAGCTGAAGAGGGCATCGCTGTTTTGAGGGAAAATGTTGATTCTTTGGTAGTTATTCCTAACGAGCGTTTAAAATATTCCAGCCAGCAGCGAATTACCCTCAAAAATGCTTTTATAGTCGTTGATGACGTTTTAAGGCAAGCAGTTCAGAGTATTTCCGATTTGATTCTTGTGCCGGGAATAGTTAATCTTGATTTTGCCGACGTTACTTCTATAATGAAAGATGCGGGGTATGCTCATATGGGTGTTGGAGTGGCTTCGGGCAAGGATAAAGCTGAAACAGCTGCTAAAATGGCAATTTCAAGCCCACTTTTGGAAACTACCATTGAAGGTGCTAAGGGTCTTATCGTTAACATTACGGCGGCACCTGATATTGGTCTTGACGACATTGAAGTCGCTTCTTCCATGATTTCTGACCAGGCGGACAAAGATGCCAATATAATTTGGGGAGCTGCATTTGACGAGTCTATGGACGATGCGATGCGGGTTACCGTTATTGCTACGGGGTTTGCAACCAGAGAGTCTTACATTCCGATTCCGCCTTCGTCAAATTCTAGTTCTAGGTCTCAATTTGGTGCCAGCGGCAGTAGGTGGCAGAGCCCGAGTAACAATGTTTTCTCCGATTCGAGTTCTGGCAAAGGTTCGGATGTGGTTGAAGATATCATGTCTATATTTAATAAGTAATTTTTAAGGAGATGATTTAATTTGAAAAAAGGTATTCACCCTTCTTATGGCGACGTGGAAGTTACGTGTGCGTGCGGTAATAAATTTAATACTCGTTCCACAAATCCCGGTAAATTATCCGTTGAAATTTGTTCAAATTGCCATCCTTTTTATACCGGCAAGCAGAAAATTGTAGATACCGGTGGGCGTGTTGAGAGATTTAAGAAAATATTGCAGAGAAGTTCTAAGAAAGCTTG
The DNA here is from genome assembly GCA_017448285.1 of Clostridia bacterium. Lineage (GTDB taxonomy): Bacteria > Bacillota > Clostridia > Oscillospirales > Acutalibacteraceae > Improbicoccus. Next base: position 23,289 of record JAFSLT010000075.1, on the reverse strand, counting down.
AGTGTTTGGCTTTTTTTAAGATAATTTATTTATGATTTTTTCTGAAGATTTTGTGGAAAATGTGCGAGAACAAAATGATATTTTAGAGGTTGTTTCTTCTTATGTAACTGTTGCCAAGAAAGGACATAATTATATGGGGTTATGTCCTTTTCATCCGGAGAAAACACCTTCATTTTGTGTTTATCATAGCACAAATTCTTTTTATTGCTTTGGTTGCGGCGCAGGCGGCGATGTTATTACTTTTATTATGCTTGCCGAAAAATTGCAGTATCGCGAGGCTGTTGAGTTTTTGGCAAATAAAGCTGGAATTTCTATACCAAAATATGATGAAAATGATGATTTTTTGGATAGAAAAACAATATTTGCTATGAATCGTTTAAGCGCTAAATTCTTTTTTTCGTGTTTGATGGATCGTGAAAATAAATTGGCTTTAAATTATCTTTTATCACGCGGGCTTTTAAAAAAAACGATAGTTCATTTTGGTTTGGGATATTCAAAATCTGATGGGTATTCGCTTGTGAATTTTTTAAAAAAAAACGGATTTTCGGATGAAAAAATTGAAAAAGCAAATCTTGGAGTTAAAACTAAAAATAATTTTTTGCGCGATAGATTTGTAAATCGTATTATGTTCCCGATAATCGATGTTAAGGGTAATGTTATTGGATTTGGTGCAAGAAGTTTAGATAATAAAATACCAAAATATTTGAATACCGCCGAAACTATTGCGTTTAATAAATCGGAAAATTTATTTGCTCTTAATTTTGCAAAAAATCAGGAATATTTTATTCTGACCGAAGGCTATATGGATGCTGTAGCGCTTTATCAATTGGGGTTTAAATCGGCGATTGCGTCTCTTGGCACGTCACTGACCTTAGGGCAAGCAAAACTAATTTCGAGATATACCAGCAAAATTTATGTTTGCTATGATTCGGACGCTGCCGGCAGGAAAGCTACCAAACGTGCCATCGAGATTTTAAAAAAAGAAAATTTAGATGTGAAAATAATTGAAATGAAAGACGCCAAAGATCCAGACGAGTTTGTTAAAATTAATAAAGGTCAGTCAGCTTTAAAGTTCAAATTTTTGATTAAAAGTTCAAAAAATAGCATAGAATTTAAAATATCAGAACTGGAAAATAAGTTCGATATTAATAAAATTGAGGAAAAGGTGAGTTTTCTTAAAGAAGTTTCTAAAATAATTTCGGAAATTTACGATCCTATCGAACGCGATGTTTATTCTTCCAAAATTTGTTCAAAATATGGTATTTTAAAAAGCGCTTTTGATTTAAAAATAAAAAAAAATTTGCAAAAAAAAAATAAAATAGCGCTTGCTAGTTTGAAAAAAAATCAAAAATTTGCACATTCGGGCAGTTTATATATTGAAGAATTTCTTATTTCATGTATAATCAAGAACAATGATTTAATGGTGTATTTTGACGATTTTTCTGGAAATGATTTTTCCGATAAGGTAAGTTCAGAGCTTTTTATTAAAATTCGCGCTCTGCTTTCTTCTGGCAAGGCTGTGAGTTTTAGTTCTTTGTCTGCGGGTTTTGATCAGAAAAAAACAGGCGAAATTTCAAGAATTTTGAATTTAAATGCCAGTGTTGATGTTTCTGAATCTGAATTTTTAAAATATTTTGGTATTTTTAAACAAAGAAAAGAAATAAATAATTTTAAGTTATCTGAAAATCTTGAGGACAATAAAATTTTAAAGTTTTTGGACAAGCTAAAAAAAAGTAAAGTATGACTAGGGGTGTAGGCTATCATTGACAGGTGAAAAAAAAATTAAGAAGACAAAAGAAGAAGTAATTAAAAATATCGTCGACAGCAGTAAGCAGTCCGGTAGAGTTCAGGAATCTGAGATTTTGGAAGCTATGAGCGCCCTTGATTTTGATCCCGAACAAATTGAGGAGCTATATGATTCGCTTGAATCTCATGGTGTTGATTTAAAAGGTTCTGTTAATAATGATAATCTAAATAATGGATTAAATTCCGATGACGTGCCCGATAAAAGTAATGATGCTACAGATTTGCAGGAAAGCGAAAATGTTAATATTTATGATCCTGTAAAGTTATATTTGCGTGAAATTGGTAAAAGCAACCTTTTGAATGTTGAGGAAGAAATTGATTTGGCTTCAAAAGTCGCTCAAGGCAGCGCTAAAGCAAAAGAGGAACTTTTAAAAGCCAATTTAAGACTTGTTGTGAGTATTGCCAAACGTTATGTTGGGCGTGGCATGCAGCTTTGCGACCTAATTCAGGAAGGAAATATGGGGCTTATGAAAGCTGTTGAAAAGTTCGACTATAGACGCGGATTTAAATTTTCTACTTATGCCACGTGGTGGATTCGACAATCGATTACCAGGGCAATTGCAGATCAATCCAGCACTATTCGTGTTCCGGTTCATATGGTGGAAACAATTAATAAAATAAAAAAAATTACCAGTATTTGGATTCACAATAATGGACGCGAGCCGACAACCTACGAAATTGCAAAAGAGCTTGATATGTCGGTTGACAAAATTAAAGAAGCACTAAAAGTTACGCATTCCCCTTTGTCGCTCGAAACTCCAATGGGGGAGGATGAAGATAGGCAGCTTGGCGATACGATTTCGGATGACCCTAAACTTGCGCCGCTTGAGCAGGCAACGGTTGCACTGCTGCGTGATGCGCTTTCGGAGTCTTTAAAGACTCTTACTGAACGTGAAGAAAAAATTTTAAGATTAAGATTTGGTTTATTGCCCGATGGTAAAAGTCGAACTCTTGAGGAAGTTGGCAAAAAATTTTTTGTAACGCGTGAAAGAATAAGACAAATCGAAGCCAAAGCCCTGCGTAAGCTCAGACACCCTATGCGGAGTAAAAAATTAAAAGATTTTTTAGATAAAAGTTAATTTAAAAACCTATAACATATATTCTCTCCAGCACCGTCGGAGAGATCGCTTCTGATTTAATTTTTAAGTTGCGAAAGAAATCTAATTAATATATATATATTCTCTCCGGCACCGCCAGAGAGATCATTTCTGATTTAATTTTTAAGTTTTGAAATATATATATTTCTCCGGCACCGCCGAGAGATTACTTCTGATTTAATTTTTAAGTTTCGAAATATATATATTTCTCCGGCATCGCCGGAGAGATCACTTCTGATTTAATTTTTAAGTTTTGGAAGAAATCTAATTATTATAGTATATCATGAAATTTAAATATGATGCAAAGGTTACCCACAAAAGATATGGAATTTGTAAATATGCAGCTACATTTGAAATTTTTTTAAATGAGTTTATCATTAATATTATTAATAGCCATAATAATATTATCCAAACGAACGAAAATAAGTATAGCTCTAAATTAAAGAATAATATTGGCCAAATAAAGTTAACAAGTAATTGGATGCCATAAATTGTTAATGCGTTTTGTTTTTGGTCTGAATTGGATTCATATATAATATAAGCCGAAATTCCCATTAATATAAATAAAATTGTCCATACGATAGGGAATAAAATTGACGGTGGTGCCAGTTTTGGCAAATTTAAATTTTTATAAGTGTCCATTGAATTCCGTGTTATAAGTGCCGAAAGAATCCCTGTTCCAAGGCTTATTGCCAAATTAGCTGTTAAAGATTTCCAATTAATCATATAAGATCATCTCCTGGTAATTATTATGCCAAAAATAACTTATTTATTAAGCATTATACCGGCAGAAATATTAAAGAGATTCCCTCCGGCGGTGCCGGAAAAAAGATTTTTTATTATTTTAACAATATTTTTTTTATTTTTTTATTGACAATTCTTTTCCGTGTTGCTAAAATTGAAACAGTTGACAGATTTATATCTGTTTAATTAAATTTTAATCTATTATGGAGGTAGTTTATATGAAAAAATTTGGTAAAAGAAAGTTGGCGCTAACACTTGCATGTATGTCTGCTTTAGGTGGTAAAATTTCAGCTACGGATAAAAGCAAACTCGAAGTGAAAAATCCGCAAGGCGTTGATGCGGTGCGTGATGTTGATTTTAGAAATAATTCTAAACAAGAATTTAATAATGCTGGAAGGTCTAGCATTATAAGTAATTTGAAAACAGGATTAAATGCTACTTTTTTGGGTTTATTTGGTTTGGAGTTTGTCAATGAAATTTTAGGAATTTTTACAAAGGCTGATGCTTGGTTCAGCGGCAAGTATTCGATAGCAAACAGTGTAAGGCAATCTTTTGCTAAAAAAGTTCTTGTGGAAAAAATATTTAATGTTCTTGATAGTTTTTCTAATATTTTAAAATTGAAAGTTGAAAATTGTGAAGAATACAGTAATGCTAAAATGAAAAAATTGTCTGGCAAGATGGAAGACCTTGAAGAAATTAAAATAAAAATATTTAAAAAAACTATTAAAGATAAGAATATAGATTTAGATGAAAGCTTATCGCGTATAAAACTTGGTTATTTTTACGAAAAAGAAGCGAAAAAAAATACTGAAATCGAAAAAATAAAAGCACTATTAAACTTGAGTAGATTATTTGAAGTCATTACTAGTTTGCATTCTAGTGATTTAAAACACACGTCCTTAGTAGGTGTATACGGAAATGTAAATGCTACCGCTATTCTAAATATTGATAATATAACTGTTATTGACTACGATAATAATACTTTAAATCTTTTTAAAATAAATATAGATGGAAATTTGAATTGGGAAATTTTGGGAAAGGATGTTTTTGATGAAAAAAATTTCAAATTAATGATTAAAAAATAATTTAAAATTTACTAAGAATTTACATTCTTCCCTCCGGCGATACCGGAGAGATTTATGGTTATTATGTCAAAAAATAATTTATTTATTAAGCATTATACTGGAAGAAATATCAAAGCAATTTTCTCCGGCGCCGCCGTAGGAAATCCATCTATTTTTCCCAGTCATTGGTCGGAAAAAATTTCGGTTTTTCAAAAAATTCGTTGACTTTTTTAAAATTAAAAATCTTTATCTTTGGCAAATGCGGAGAAAAATTTTATTTATAATATTTTCTTGCCAAATCAAAAAATTCAGATTGAGAATTTATTAGTTTTGCATTTTTTCCGGGAACAATCCTGTGAAATTCACTTTTATTATCCATTTCGCGTGCATTAACGTTATCTTCGAGCATAATTTTGAGCATATTTATAATCCTTGATTTTATATCTGGATCCTCAATCGGGAAAAGCGCTTCAACGCGTTTATCAAGATTCCGCTTCATCATATCTGCACTGCCAACATAGATTTTATTATTTTCGGCATTTTCAAAATAAAAAATCCTGCTGTGTTCCAAAAGTCTGCCTACAATGCTCCTGACTTTTATATTCTCGCTCAGGTTTTTAATTCCGGGAATCAAACCGCAAATGCCTCGCACTATTAATTCGATTTTGACGTTTGCACACGAAGCTTCGTATAACTTATCTATGATTTCTTTATCAATCAGAGCATTAACTTTAAAAATAATTCTGGCCTTAATATTTTTTTTTGCATTTTTTATTTCGTTATCAATAAGTTCCAAAATTGATTTTCGAGTCCCATGAGGTGATACAATTAATTTTTTATAGTCTTTATTTTCTGAATATCCTGTTAAAAAATTAAATAAATTCGCAGTATCTTCGCTGATTTTTTTATTACTCGTAAAAATTCCGATATCAGTATAATATTTAGCGGTAATATCATTATAATTTCCGGTGCCCAGATGGACATATCTGCGAATATTATTGCCCTCTTTTCTAATTATCATAATTGCTTTGCAGTGAATTTTATAACCTGGAATCCCGTGAATAACATGGCAACCGCTTTTTTCAAGTTTTTGTGCCCAAAGTATATTATTTTCTTCATCAAATCGCGCTTTTAATTCAACAAAAGTAGTAACTTGTTTGCCATTCTCAACCGCCTGAATAAGAGCATCTATAATCGGCGAATTGCCGGAGACTCTGTAAAGCGTTTGCTTAATCGCAATAACATTTGGGTCTATGGCGGCTTGCCTTACAAATTCCACAACGGCATCAAAACTTTCAAACGGATGGCAAACCAAAACATCTTTTTTCCTTATTACATCAAAAATTTTACCATCTGATAAATTTTTAAAAACCGAAACAGGCTCTTGCCTTGCAAACTTTAAAGAATTATCCCAAGATTCTCTATAAAATTTTGATAAAAAGCTCAAATCAATTGGCCCAAAGGCTTCGTAAACATCATAGCTTTTAACATTAAGATTTTTCATCAAAAATTTTTTAATTTTTTTATCACCATAATCAGAAATTTCGAGCCTAACAACGTCGCCGCGCTTGCGCTTTTTAATCGTGCGTTTAACTTCTTGCAATAAATTCTCGGTATCCTCATTAACATCTAAATCGGAATTTCGAGTCACTCTGAAAATTCTTGAAGAACGCACTTCGTAAATCTCAAAAATATTACGAATCTCGCTTTCGATAAGCTCCTCAAGTAGTACATAAAAATTACCGTCGCCGGGTAACTTTATGTACCTTTTGAGCACACTCGGAATTGAAACCACACCAAAAAGTCTACGGTCGCGCTCATCGGCAAGCTCAACTGCGATATTCAAATTTTTTCCGACCAAAAACGGGAATGGTCTGCCGACATCAATTGCAAGCGGCGTAAGAACCGGATAAATAGTATTTTTAAAATAATCTTTTAAAAAAATGCGCTGGGAATCGTCAACTTCATGCATCGATAAAAATTTAATACCGAATTTTTTCAGTTTAGGCAGCAAAAAGCCGTTATAACACTTATATTGTTTTTTATAAAATTTATGAGCTTTTTTTCTAAGTTTTTTAAATATTTTCTTTGCTTTCATGCCATAAATATCTTTTTTTTTAAAGTTTTTGACGATTCTTTTTATTAATCCCGAAACTCTGACCATAAAAAACTCATCCAAATTCGAAGCCGAAATGCCTAAAAATTTTGCGCATTCCATAATCGGATGGCTAAAATCGTTAGCTTCCTCTAAAATTCGTGAGTTAAACGAAAGCCAGCTAAGCTCTCTATTATTATAAATAAATTCATTTTTAAATTTTTTTTTACTCAAAACATTCACCTCAATTCAACTATTTACTAAAAACAAAAACAATACCAGATATATGGATATTGTATTACTTTTGATAAAAATTGTCAAGCTATCACATTCAGTTTTCAGTCAAAAAACACAAAAAAGTTCGAAAATATTCCGGCAACTCCGATGAAAATTCTTTTGTTTCACCTGTTACAGGGTGTTTAAACTCTATTCTTGCGGCGTGCAAGCACTGACCATTTAAAAATTCCGGGTCATTTTTCGCGCCATAAACCAAATCCCCCGCCAAAGGATGCCCCATATAAGACGAATGAACCCTTATTTGATGCGTCCTGCCGGTTTCGAGAAAAAATTTTATAAAAGAATATTTTTTAAAAACTTTTAAAGTTTTATAGTGAGTAACAGCACTGCGCGAATTTAAATCTATAACCGCCATTTTTTTTCTATTTTTTTTATCCCTGCCAATCGGCAAATCAATTGTGCCGGACAAAAATTTAAAACTTCCATGTACTATACCCAAATATTCTCGCTTGGCAGTTTTATTTTTTATCTGATTTGCTAAATTTTCATGAACAAAATTATTTTTTGCAACAAGCAAAAGACCGCTAGTATCTTTATCTAATCTATGAACAATCCCAGGCCGAAAACTCTCATTGATATTCGAAAGAGCAGATTTGCGATAAAGCAAAGCGTTGACAAGCGTGTCGTCGTAATGCCCTGCGGCAGGATGAACAACCATTCCTTTAGGTTTATTTATCACCATCAAAAATTCATCTTCAAACACCACATCAATCGGAATATTAACTGCTTCAATTTTATCAAAATTTAAATCATTTTTTTCTATTAAACTGATACAAATTTCATCACCGATTTTGGGAATATAATCTTTTTTTTCTTGTTTACCATTTACTAAAATATCCCCAGAATTTAGCATTTTTGCAGTTAATGAACGACTTAAAAACGGGACATGTTTCGAAACATACACATCAAGCCGTGTAATTCCATCGAACAAATTAACAGTAATTTTAAATTTTTTTTTACTTCCCGGATTTATACGATCCAACATCGCACGAAGACTCTGGAACACTGACTTCAGATACTATATCATCACAAATCGTACGCATTTCTTCATATTCTCGCTCATTTTCATGGTCGTAACCCAGCAAATGTAACAAACTATGAGCCGTCCAACGCACAAGTATCTCCTGAAGCGGCATAAAATAAATTTTAGCTTCTTCCAATGCCTTTTCAATCGACAAAATAATATCACCTAAAATTTTTGCACCGGTTTCAGGGTTAATTTCATAATCGCCATCTTTAGTTGCAGGGAACGACAACATATCCGTGGGAACATCTTTCCCCCTATACTGCTTATTTAAACTCTGAATGTAATCATTATCAACCAAAACAACGCTTACATCCGCAGAATGATTAAACCTCTCGCGCACAAGAACAGAGTTGCATGCCCGACGAATAAGCAGCCTCATACCAAGCGGCAGTTCCATAACAGTTTGCTTTTCAACAATAGTAATTTTGTAAATATATGCCACAAATATCCCGCCTTTAACGCTTTGAAAATTGAGGACGCTTGCGAGCAGCTTTCAAACCATATTTTTTGCGCTCTTTCATACGTGGATCTCTGGTTAAAAAGCCATGAATTTTTAAATCATGATGATACTTTTCTTCATCCAAAGAATTAAGAGCACGCGCAATACCATGTCGGATAGCTCCCGCCTGTCCCGATAAACCTCCGCCCGAAACACTACAAACAACGTCAAATTTTGTGAGCACATCGAAAATCTCCAACGGCTGCTTGACCATCATCTGTAGAATTCGAGACTTCAAATACTCATTGAGTTCCAAACCGTTAATTTTTATATTACCGCTGCCCAAAAACAAATTAACTCTGGCAACCGATTTTTTTCTTCTTCCTGTTCCACCGGAACATGCACTTAAATTCATCATGCTACCCTTACCTTTCTAAATCTATTCCAAGGTTTAAACTTTTCAGAATCTTTAAATTCCGAACCAACACATAAATTAAGGCGTTTCATTTGCTTTCTCCCCAACGTGTTCGAAGGAAGCATTCCACGGATTGCCCACTCAAACACTTTGCAAGGATTTTTACTCATAATATCCGAATAATTTATGGTTTTTAAATGACCAATGTAACCAGTATACTTATATCTTTTTTTATTTTCAAGTTTTTTACCAGTCAAAATTACTTTATCGCAATTAATTACAGTGACAAAATCGCCGCAATCAACGTGAGGAACAAAAATTGGCTTTTCTTTTCCTCTCAAAATTGACGCAACTTGCGCCGCGACCCTGCCAAGCGGCAAATTTTTGGCATCGATAACATATCTTTCTCTTGAAACGCTCGAGCCCTTAGGCATAAAACTATCTGACATTTTAAAAATCCCCCTATCATCAAATGTTTCAAATTATAACGCGCAAAACATTTTTTGTCAAGCCACCTCTTCAAAATTTTTTGGAATAAACCTTAAATTTCGTACGAATCACTAAATTTTGACTTTTATTCAATTATCCAAAAAATGATTTAATTGTTATAACAATAGTAATCCTGATATTCTCTTATAGCTTTTTCCGGGGCAAATCTGAAAGCAAAACCAACAGCTCCAGTCACATCATAAGCAAGCTCATCTTTTTTAGTTGTTTCATTATGCTTAATATAATATTTCACCCCTGTTTTTAAATCATAACTTTTAAATATGCCAGTCATATTATCATATTTTTTAAATTTAGGCGCACTGCCAAAACAACTAAGCTTTAAAAGGCCGGAAACTTTAATTTCACCATCGATAATTTTATACTTTGGTTGATCGCAAATTATGTGGCCTTCGCCACTTCCTTGAGTTTGAGCCATAGAAACTAAATAATAATTCTCTCCGTTAATTTTAACTTTACCATTTTCGTCCATTGAACAGGGTGGAATATTCTTAGAACCAAGCCCCTCGATTTTTATATCATTAATTTGATTAAATTTCCATATGGTATTATTTTTCAATAGATTTCTTGAATTTTGTTCATTTAATTTTCTAACTTCCTCATTGACTGGATTCAAAATACTACCACCAGTAGATGACCAAGCTGCAAATAACGATTTATCACCAAACGCGTGAACGAACGGGGAAGTGCCGGTAAATTTGCTCAGAACCTCATAAAATGCTCCTGCACCCCCGTCACGGTCTAACAGTTTCTCGCCATGGCAAATTTTCTGCTCAAAAGCAATTTCTTCACCTTTAAAATCACTGGGGATAATTTGAAAACGACTGTCCGGATTTGATTTTAAAGCCTCCTGCTGTCTTACAAACAATTTACATAGTTCTATGAAGCCATTTGATTTTTTTTTATTATCTATTACGTCTTGATTAAAATTATCTTCGACAAAACGCAATTCCCCGGTCTCGACCTCTTTAATTTCTCCTTTAACGTTTTCTTTACGATAAACAGGCCTCATACATTGGCACCCCGCATCTATACCTTTTTTGGACAAATAATCCAAAAATTTGTTAGTTACTTCCGATGTCTGCATCTTTGCAACTTCTTCATAAGTCTTCATATTTTCCGGGCCGAAAAGAGTATAAAGCGACGCAAGAAAAAAGCAATTACCATTTTGCCACTGATAAAACGGGATTACTCCTTTAAAAGGATAATTAACATTTTTAAATTCTTTTTCATCAGTCTTTACTGCATCTTTTTTCCCTCTTAAATTAAAATACAAAATAGGGAAAAGAATAGCAGCAGCGCCAGCTGTACTAATACCACCCCACTTAAAATACTCAGAATAATCATTAGCTTTCGCGGACGCGTACTGCACAACGCCAGACATATTTTTGCCCATAGAAATTAACCCTAATAACACGGCTAAAGCTTTTTTTTTGTTCTTATTCATAATATCAACCTCCTAAATTTAACCGTTTAATACCATTATACGGTATAAAAAATAAAAAATCAAGCACTAAAACTAAAAATTAAAAAAATTATGAAAAAAGAAACTTTTGACACCTGAAAAATGTTCTCTCCGGCTTCAGTTGAAAGTAATTTCGAAATCAGAAATATTTTAAAATTACTAATCATATAATTTTGCATGAGAATATTTGATGATGTTAAAAAATACGGAAAATTAAATTTTGTCATGTGGGCACTATTTTATGCTGGCGTAACAGTAGGATGCATTTTCAAACTGCCAGCCAATATTTTTGATAATATAATTTTTAAAAAAATCAATTTTTGGAACTTTGAAACACTTAACACCATAATTTTTGCAGAAGTCTCAGCTATATTAACACTTTTCATCTTTTCTTTTACAATTTTCGGCACAATATTTAATTTTGCGTCAGTATTTACAAAAGGATTAGGAATCGGCATAACAATTTATTCATTGTATTCTAAATTTTTAATAAAAGGGATAATATTTGGAATTTTTGCCATATTGCCCGGATTATTTATATCTTCGGTAGCTTTAATCTTATTTGCCATACAATCCACAAAAATAAATATATTAATTATAAAAAGAATATTTTATAAAGACGAGAATTTATCAATTTTAAAATTTAAATTATATATAAAAAATCTAAGCAAAACCTTGATGTTTTCTGCTCTGGGAGCGTTTATCCATATTTTGCTTTCATATATATTTTTAAAATTAAATTTTCTTTGGAATAGATAGAATTATGCATTCTATCCGGCGGTACCGGAGTGAGTAATTTCATCCTCTTTATTTTGCCATATTCACGTAGATAATTTTATAAATCTATTACTTCCGTTTACTTTTAGTAATAACATAGAATTAATCTTCTGGGTTATCATTATCTTCTTTATCATTGTATAAATCGCAAGCGCGGCTGGTTATTCGCCAAGCTCCGTGTGCGGTTAACAATAAAGGTAGTAATTTCAAAGGGCTAATTTTTACCTCTCTTGCAATTCCTTGAAAAAAACCATGATTTTTTATTTCTTCTCCGCAAAGAAGCCCTACAGCTGCAATACCAGCCGCGGCTTCTACTCCTGCACTTGTGTAATCAAGAGCACGATTAAATTTTTTCCAATTTCCGCCTGAAATTTTTTCAAATTCACTATCTTTAATTAATCCTTTACTCATAATATCCACCCCTTCCTCATAATTATAACACATTATAATAGTTAAATTAATATAAATCTTTAGCTTGACTTACAATTCGCCTTGTGCTGTCAATAGCTACAACTGCACCTACAACACCTGCTATGTTAATAATTGGATCAAACATACCTCTAAGATTCAGCCATCCACCGGATTTCCTTGGATTTTTAATTTTGTCAATTGCATTAAAAGCACAATACCCTACTGCAGCAAGTCCGGCTGCACATCCTATTCCTGCAGTTGTGTATTCTAAACCTCTGTTAAATTTTTTAAAATTTCCGCCCGAAATTTTTTCAAATTCACTATCTTTCATCAATTTTTTGCTCATAATAATCACCTCTTTTTTATGATATTTTAATAAATAATAACATAATTATATCATTTTTTATTTATTTTGTCAATAGATTTCTCTCGAAATCAGCAATATATATTCTCTCCAGTGACGCCATAGAAAGTTCTTTCGTTTTAAAAAAACTTATTTTATACCTAAAATCTTAAAGAGCTACATCTCCTCCGGCGGCGCCGGAGGAAATGGCTATCTTCCTTAACAATATCTCGCCAAAAAAATTTTTTTAGTTTAAAAAACTTATTCTATACCTAAAATTTTGATGGGATCGACAAATTTATCGTTTTTTTGAATCATAAAATGCATACTTTCATCTTTTAATTTTGCAAAGTCTTGGCCCTGCTTTATTTCGTCATTCTTTTTTAAAAGTATGCTTTTTGGGTTTAATCTTGAATAAAATGCCGCGATTTCACTGCCGTCACTTGCCTCATGGAGGATTTTTACTGTTATGCCATAATTTGGGTCTTCAAAAATTTCTGCGATTTTCCCATCTGCTATTGCCGAAACCGGAGCATTGAGCATACCCGTAAGCTCTATACCATCGCTTGTCCTCCAGTCGCCAAATTCTTCGGAATATTCCAAATCATCATTATAATTTGTGCAGCTTGAATATTTGATCGGAATTATAAAATCCGGATTAGCAACCTTTGCTGAAACTTCTTTTAAATTTTCTCCCTGAACCGCAGCCGGTTTTATTTCGGGGAAATTACTTGCTATACTTTCAAATTTTTTTTTGGGAATTTCCTCCGCAGATTTTTTTCTTTTAGTGCGCACAATTTGACTATTATCTCGTCTGTTCGAATCAGAAAAATCTTTTATGCTTTTATAAGTTGACCACCCCGCTGCACTGATTGCTAAAATACAAACACCAAGTGAAATATAAAAACTGCGACGTTTAACATTAAAACTTGCCATAAAAACCTCCTTGCAAATCTAAGTTTATAATCTGCAATAAATTTGAAAATATTCAAAAGAAAGCAATTAATCTCTCCGGCGACGCCGGAGAAAAAATATCGATCTTTTTTTTAGCAATACCATTGAAGTTACAATCAAAAAATTGGTGATCCACTGGGGATTCGAACCCCAGACCCCTTGATTAAAAGTCAAGTGCTCTACCGGCTGAGCTAGTGGACCAAACACTCATACCTCAGATAATTCTATGCTATAACATACAAAAAAAAATGTCAAGCAATTCGCTTTGTTAATTTCAAAATTTTGATATTTTTTCGGCAATCTCTTTGAATACAGGGCCGCAGATTCTTCCGCCAAGATTAATGTTTTCAGCTAAAATAACAATCGAATACTTTGGTTTTTCAAACGGAAAAAATCCTGCAATCCACGATTGATTTACGCGATTCCCATTAATAAAAATTCCGGTTTCGGCAGTTGATGTTTTTGCAGCTGCAGTGATATTTTTAGGGTTTGCATATTTGGCTGTTCCTAAAGTTATTGATTTTTTCATAAATTTTTTTAAGTTTTTCGCAGTTTGAGGCTTTAAAACCCTTTTTGGGAGTAAAAAATGATATTTTTCAAAGCTTCCGTCTTTATTGATTAATCCTTCGATAAGTTTTGGGTGGTGATAAATACCTTCGCATGCTATAGCATTTATAAAAGCCGCAACTTGCATTGGCGTTGCCATGAGGCTTCCTTGACCAAACGCAAACATTGCAAGTTTTTTATCGTCGTTCAATTCTTCGGCACTTGGCAAATTTCCGGGCTCTGAATTAAATTCAGGCGCAAGTTCGATTTTTTCTCCAAAACCTAAATTTTTTGCTGTTTTTATAAAAAATTCAGGATTTAATCTTTTTGAAAATTTTGCGAACATAGTATTACAAGAAAGTGCAACTGCATTTTCTAAATTTACTTCCCCATGAGCGTTCCCATCAAAACATCTTATTTTTACATCGCCACCAATGTCAGCAACGCCGGAGCAATTGTAAGTTTCGTGCAAACTCATACCGGATTCCATTAAGCACGCCGCGGTGACTAACTTGAATATTGAACCCAAATTATATTCGCAATTTACTCTGTTTAAAAAATTGGAATCCTTGCTCTTTAAAAAATTTTCTATATGTTCGGGATTAAACCCCGGCAGACTCAGCGAAGCTCTTATTTTGCAATTTGGAACTTCAGTTACTAAAACTGCACCTTTGGTGATATATTTTTTTGCAATTTCTTCGGCAATTTCTTGTATTCTTTTATCAATACAAAGCTGTACTCCGTAAGCATTTTGATAAGATTTATCATAAAAATCATAATTTTTTTCTTTTGCAACTATTTGCCCCAGAGCATTTTTTTGGTATTCAATTTCAATATTTTTAAAACTGCTAAGATGTTTATCAAAAGATTTTTCTATCCCGCAAATTCCGCAGCCATTTTTTAAATAACCTATCGTATGGCATAGAAAATCAGAATTAAAAATTTGTTGTGAAATTTCAAAAATTTTTACGTTTTCTGTTTTTAAATTGCAAAGAACTTCGCTTATAAATGGCCGATTTTTTAAAAAATTTTGTTTAAAGCTTTCTTTTTGCTCTGCCGGAACTTGATTTATTAGCGGTATAAAATTGTTTTTTGTCGGAATTACTGACGCCAAAAATTTTTTTGCGGTATTTAAAAGCGGAATTCCTCGGCAATCGTATATATTACCTCGGCCACTTTGAATTTTTAATTTATAAAAATTTTCTTTATTAGATATACCTTCAAGTTTTTTATTTGTTGAAATCTTGAAAACAGCAAAAATTAATGCACAAATAATTGCAAATTTTACTGCGATTAAAAAAATTATTCTTTTAAAAATATCATACTGTTGAACCATAATATAATTGTTACCGGAAAGTTACGGTAAATACGCTCAAAAAAGGCATTTTTTCCAGAATGTTTTCTTCGTGGCATTAGCTAAATTGGATAAAAATAATACATCATAGAAGACTACAGTAGTTACACTTGAAAAAAGGCACTCTCTCCGGCCGTCGGAAGAGAAAACAGATATTTTCTCCGGCAAAACCAGAGAAAATATTTAATAAGTTAAAATAATTATAAATTATAATTATAAATTCATACCACTAAAACGGTAAAAAGGAACCTACAATTCCGCTAAGACCTAAAACTCCTTTTACAATTGAAGTCGTCAAGCCTTTCCAAGAGCCGTCCTCGCCTTTTTGTTTAGTAACATGGTCAAATTGTCCAATTGCGCCCTCGCGACCAAGCACGCCACCTTCATCACTCGGATCCTTACCGTCGGTACCGACTTTAAACCATTGAAGAAAATTTATAACAGAGTTACCTGTAAGTGCCGCACCTGCAGTACCGGAAGCCACTCTGGCAACAACGCTACCAGCAGAAACCGAATTATTTGCACCAGCACCAGAAATTGCTACGGCACACGCTAAAGAACAAAAAAAAGATTTGCGAAACATAAAAAACCTCCAATATATTTTATTACGTTCGATAATAAAATCGAACAGTTTCATTATATAACACCAAAAATGATTTGTCAAGCATTTTTCTATATTTTTTTATAAAATATCGTAAAGAGTTCATTCTCTTAGACCGTTAGTTGCAGAAAATTTATTTTTAGAATTGCTTTTTTAAGTCGTCTAATAATTGTCATACTTGAAAAAGAGCATTTTCCTCGGCGGCGGAGAGAATATAACTATTGGTTTCAAAAGAAGTCTAATAAAATGTGTAAACTATCATAAAGTATTTCTGAATAAACGAGATAAATATCAGAGTAATATCTGTCAGATTTGGGAGAAGAATCAACCAGATTTTGTATTTTTTTCCTTGATTTATCAAACGCTATGTTATAACCTACCATTTGATGTTTACTTCTGTTCACTGATTTCTGTTTTTTGTCCTATGAATGAATACGGTTCGTCCATTTCGATAACTTTTACTTTTTCGTTTGAAATCTTTTTTTTTGATAGTTTGGCATACTTTTTATCCAATATAGTATTTATGCTTATCTCCGATTCGCCCTACTGCTCTTCAAATATTTCCTTCCACAATAGCTTAATTGCTTTCTGTTTTGTTACAGCGTTTACATAAATATCTTTGACTTCCTGTTTTACTTTTGCTATGTTTGTTTTGTCTCGTTTTCTTCCAACATTGTGGGCATCTTTTTTTCCCATTTTATTATATCATTAACGCATTTGATTTGTTCTCCTGATTTTTAAGTTAAAATGCTATATAATTATAATTCTTATTTCCAAATTCGAAAGGAGCCTATTTTTGATAAGTAAAAGGATTAAATTAAAAAAGATGATTGATATAAAAATTGTTAAGATTAAAGAATCTGCTGTTTTGCCTGCAAGAGCAACAAACGGTGCGGCGGGTTATGACCTTTTTGCTTGTTTGGATAGTGATGTTTGCATAAAAAAAGGAAATTTAATTAAAATTCCGTGCGGAGTTGCTATAGAACTTCCGAGCGATTATGCCGCGTTTATTTTTGCGCGCAGCGGGCTTAGCATAAAAAATGGAATTTCGCTTTCTAATGGCGTAGGGGTTATTGATAGCGATTATCGCGGCGAAATTCAGGTTGGGCTTTGCAAAATCGCGGGTGATGAGCCGTACGTAATAAGAAATGGCGATAAAATTGCTCAGCTTATTGTTATGAGAGTTGAAAATTTAAGTTTTAAATTGGTACAAACTCTTAGTTCTTCTAAAAGAGGAGAAAATGGTTTTGGTTCGACAGGAAAATAAAAATGGCATTGATAAAATTGCATAAAAGTAATAGATTTATAGAAGATTATTTCCAGGTATGAACCTAACAATATAAAAGATTTACATCATTTTCTTCGACAGCGCCGGAGAGCGTATTTAAAAAATAAATTTCTCCGACAATGTCGGAGAAATATTTGCAAGAGTGTAACAGAATTAATACATTCCTGCTGGGGGCATTGCGGGAGCGGTTTCTTTAACAGGTTCTTTTTTTTCTGCAATCAAAGATTCGGTTGTTAAAACCATCGAAGCTACCGATTCCGCGTTCTGAAGAGCGCTTCTGGTAACTTTAGTCGGGTCAACAATTCCGTTTAAAATCATGTCACCATAATCGCCCGCCAAAGCGTTAAAACCAAAGCCAATTTTATTTTCTTTCTTGATTCTGTCGATAATAACAGAGCCTTCAAAACCTGCGTTTTTGGCAATTTGCCTCACAGGAGCTTCAAGCGATTTTAAAACTATCATAGCACCGGTTTTTTCGTCGCCGTCACAAGAATCAACGATTTTTTGAACAGCTGGAATAGCGTTTATTAGTGCAACTCCGCCTCCTGCGACTATGCCTTCTTCGACTGCCGCTTTTGTAGCTGCAAGAGCGTCTTCTATGCGTAATTTTTTTTCTTTCATCTCGACTTCGGTTGCAGCGCCGACTTTTATAACTGCAACTCCACCCGCGAGCTTTGCTAAACGCTCTTGAAGTTTTTCCCTATCAAAATCAGAAGTTGTGGTCTCAATTTGAGCTCTTATTTGCTTGATTCTTTCCTGAATTTTTTCTTTGGAGCCTGCGCCATCGACGATTATTGTGCGTTCTTTTTCAACTTTAACCTGATGCGCCTGCCCGAGTTGACTAATAGCTGCATTTTTAAGCTCTAGCCCAAGTTCTTCCGAGATAACTTCGCCGCCGGTTAAAATTGCAATGTCCTGCAGCATCTCTTTACGTCTGTCACCAAATCCGGGAGCTTTAACACCAATGCATTTAAAAGTCCCGCGCAAATTATTGACGATTAAAGTTGCCAGTGCGTCGCCTTCGATATCTTCGGCGATTATTACTAATTTTTTGCCTACTTTAACAATTTGTTCAAGCAGTGGCAAAAGTTCCTGGATACTTGAGACTTTTTTGTCGGTTATCAAAATATAAGCGTCGTCAGCAATAGCTTCCATTTTGTCGTTGTTTGTCACCATATAAGGCGAGACGTAACCTCTGTCGAACATCATGCCTTCAACGACTTCGGAATAAGTTTCGGCAGTTTTAGATTCTTCGACCGTTATAACGCCGTCGGCACTAACTTTTTCCATAGCGTCCGAAATCAAACGCCCGATGGTAGCATCACCTGCCGAAATTGTTGCAACTCTTTCAACGTCAGTCGAGCCATTTATTTTTTTAGAATTTTTTTCAATTTCTTTAACGGCGGCTTCGGTAGCCTTTTTCATACCACTTTTTAAAATAACGGGATTTGCACCAGCTGCAACGTTTTTCATACCTTCGCAAATTAAAGTTTTTGCTAAAAGTGTAGCAGTAGTCGTACCATCACCGGCAACATCGTTTGTCTTGACCGCGACTTCTTTTACAAGCTGTGCGCCCATGTTTTCAAAAGCATCGTCAAGTTCGACTTCTTTTGCGATAGTCACACCGTCGTTTGTAATTAAAGGCGCGCCGTATTTTTTATCAAGAACCACATTTCTGCCCTTGGGACCTAATGTAACACTTACTGTATTTGCAAGTTTATCTATACCATTTAAGAGTGCTTTTCTGGCTTCTTCGCCAAAAATTATATCTTTTGCCATATTAAATCCTCCAAAAAATTATAAAATACAAGCCAAAATATCTTGCTGACTTACAATTTTGTATTCTTTTCCGCCCATTGAAATGCTGGTCCCGGAATACTTGTTGACAACGACTTTTTCGCCCTTTTCAACGCACATTTTAACTTCTTTGCCGTTAACAACTCCGCCCGGACCGCGAGCAACAACAGTACCGATAATAGGTTCGCTCTCTTTTGCCTTTGAAGCAACTATGAGCCCCCCCTGAGTCTTTTCCTCGCCGCTTTGAACTTCGACAAGAACTTTATCTAAAATAGGTCTAATCTCCTTCATAAAGACCCCTCCTAAAAAAAAATATGATTAGCACTCCATACATCGGAGTGACAATTTCCAATTCTAGTACTATGAGATAATTAAATCAATAGTCAAGATTCAAATTTGTATACTTGCATATTTTTAATAATTAAAAATATCTAAAAAATATAAAAAATAGCCTAATATTAAAGATATTGACAGAAGTGAATAGAAGTGATAGATAGAAAATTATCTCCATGAATTATATCATTTCCTCCGGCATCGCCGGAGAGATTACTGTATATTTCAAATAAAAAACATATTTGGATTTGCCGCGGTTCAAAATACGAAAAGATTTCTCCGGCAGCGCCGGAGAGAATATCGTGAGCAATTTTTTCGCATTATCGAAGAAAATTTCAAATTTATGAAAATTCGTGCACAAAGTTTGATATCCGAAAATATAATTAGTGTTGTAATTGTCAAAATTCATGGGATTTTGAAAAGATACCACTTTTGATATGAAGTAAAAAAATATTACATATTTTGTAATGTCGTTAATCCTAAAGTATTGACTTAATTTCTCTTTTGCTGTAAATTCAGACTTTATTTTATTTGAGAGGTACTCAATATGTGTGGAATAGTAGGTTATATAGGCAAAAATAATCCAACTGATTTCTTGCTCGATGCAATTGAAAAACTTGAATATCGCGGTTACGATTCTGCCGGAATTGCTGTTTGTGGTGACAAAAAAATAAATTTAATTAAAAAAAAAGGCAGAATTTCTGTGCTCAGAAGCGAGGTTAAAAAATCACAGGATTTTGATTCTAAAACTGATTTTGAGATAAATTCTGGGATAGCTCACACTCGATGGGCAACTCACGGAGTGCCATCGGATGTTAATGCACACCCACATATGAGTGCATCCGGCAAATTTGCGGTGGTTCACAACGGTATAATCGAAAATTATCTTGAGCTAAAAAAGTCGCTTAAAAAGAAAAATATTAAATTTCTTTCCCAGACCGATACCGAAGTCATATGCGCACTTATGGAATCTTTATATGACGGCAAAGATTTTTTTAAAGCTGTAAAAGATACCGTCAATTTGCTAGAAGGCTCGTTTGCGCTTGGCATTGTTTGTGCAGATTGCCCCGACAAAATGATAGCCGTTAAAAAGGATAGCCCAATTATTATCGGATTTGGAAAAGATGAAAATTATATTGCTTCGGATGTTTCGGCGTTCATTGATAAAACCAAAAAAATTTGCAGGCTCGGCGAATGCGAAATCGCGGTTTTTGATAAGTTAAATGTTAAATTTTATGATTTTAACGGAAACGAAATACAAAAAGAAATTAAAACTGTCGATTGGAATATTGGCTCCAGCGATAAAAAAGGCTTTGAGCATTTTATGTTAAAAGAAATAATGGAGCAGCCCGAAGCTATCAGGAATACCATTATGCCTAGAATTGTAAATAACGAAATAAAAATTGAAAACTTAGAAAAATTCATAAGTTCGATAAATAAAATATATATTGTTGCATGCGGCTCTGCCTATCACGTTGGTGCGGCAACTAGATATTCTTTTGAAAAAATAGCGGGAATAACTACCATAGTTGACCTTGCTTCGGAATTTAGATACCGTTTGCCGGCAATAGATGAAAACACTTTAGTTATAATTATCAGCCAGTCTGGCGAGACTGCCGACAGCTTAGCGGCACTGCGCGAATCCAAAAGAAGAGGCGCGAAAACTTTGGCGGTTGTAAATGTTGTTGGGAGCTCGATAGCTTCGGAAGCCGATTTTGTAATTTACACTTGGGCAGGGCTCGAAATTGCAGTTGCTACGACCAAAGCTTATAGCGCTCAATTATCTGTTATGTATTTATTGGTAATATTTATGGCGTTAAAAAATGGCAAAATTACAAAAGATTCTGTTAAAAATTATATTCAGGATTTGCTTTCTTTGCCGGATCTCGTGCAGCATATGCTCGAACTTAAAGAAAAAATTTATGAGATAGCGAAAAAATATAGTAGTGCAGATAATGTTTTGTTCATCGGGCGCGGAGTTGACTATGCAACTTGCAGAGAGGCATCTTTAAAATTTAAAGAGATTTCATATTCGCACTCCGAAGCTTATGCCGCCGGCGAACTCAAACACGGAACAATCTCTTTGATAGAGCCGGGCTCGCTTGTGATAGCTATTTTAACGGATGAAAAGCTTTTTGAAAAAACTCTGAGCAATATCCGCGAAGTTCAGGCAAGAGGTGCGAAAGTAATAGGGCTTGTTAATGAAAAAAAAGCTAAAATTACTGATTTAGGGTTGGATGAAATTATCGAGATTCCGGCTACTTCGGTCATGATGCTGCCATCAATAACAGTTATTCCTCTCCAGCTTTTTGCTTATTATTCCGCGCTTTTAAAAGGCAGAGATATAGATAAACCAAGAAATCTCGCAAAATCCGTGACGGTAGAATAATTTAATTAAAATGCCGGAAAAAACGTAAAATTTTCTCCGGCATCGCTGGAGAGAACATTTAAAATATGGATATCGGTGATTGCGATTTTTTTCCGGCAGCGCCGGAAAAGAATGTGTAAAATATAATGCTGGATTGCATTTTAGATAAAAAAATGATAAAGTTTTCTCCGGCAATGCTGGAGAAAATATGAGTAAGGAGGTAAAATGTTTTTTTATTTTGCAATGGCAATGATAATATCGTATCTACTAGGAAGTTTAAGCTTTTCAATTATAATCTCGAAAAATTTTAGTCAAAAAAAAGATATCAGAAGTTTGGGGAGCAATAATGCCGGATTTTCAAATATGCTGAGAAGTTTAGGCTTTTTTCCTGCGATGTTTACTTTTATTGGGGATTTTATAAAAGGCATAATAGCCATTTACATATCTAGTATTATATTTGAAAATTTTGATGTTTTTACAAAAAACAGAATATTTTTTCTGACTTTTTCATGCTTTTTTTGCTGCTTAGGGCATATGTGGCCGTGTTTTTTTAAATTCAAAGGGGGAAAGGGGATCCTTACAGCTTGGGCGTGCAATTTTTTTATCGATTTTAAAATTTCACTGGTTTTAATCTTGATTTTCTTAATTGTTTTGGCACTATCAAAAATAATTTCGCTTTCATCGATTTGTGCAACGGTTTCATACCCAATACTAGTGTTTATTTTTGAAAAAAATACCTGTCAGTATGCATTTTTGATTGCGTTAATTTTATCTTTATTAATTATATTCAAACACCGAACAAATATACAAAGACTTATTAAAAATGAAGAAAAAACAATAAAAATAAATAAAAAATAACTTATGTTTTATACACTTTCTCTCCGGCGGCGCCGGAGAAAATTCTGCATATTTTTATTTTTATATGTTGTATTGAATTTCTAACTTTCCTGCTCCTGCTGTTAAAGTTAACAGGTTTCCTTGTTTTTGAATACCATAACTGACATTATCTTCACAAAACATATCTACATAAAATATAGATTCTGCTGTTCCTTGAGGCATTACAGATGATGCACATGTCCTAATGGCTATTTTACCACTAAACATATCAGAAAATTTTTTCATTAAGCGAGAATTGAAATTCTTTTTTTGATCATCAGTAATTAATTTTTGTTTAGATAAGTCTTCAGTATTTTTTTTATTTGTTGTATATATACCGTCAACTTTACTTGAAACATATGAAATTTTACTCCAAATGTTATTAGATTCATAATTCATTATCAGTTCTTTTGTAGATTCAAATTCTTTTTTCCACTCTTCCGAATTTTTCAATTTGCCTATCTCATTATAAATCTTTTGCATATTTTCTTTAGCAACTTGTTCATCTTTGCCATGCTTTCTACCTCTGAAGAGCTTCAAAAGCGTGGGAGCCTTATCAATAACTGTATCCCCTAAAACCTCGTAACCGATTAAACCTGCACCTAAAATTGAACCACCTATAATTAACCCTTTGGTTAAATTGCTCATACTTTTAGACTTTTTTAGCGCTTTGGAATTATCAAAT
>JAFSLT010000074.1 GCA_017448285.1 Clostridia bacterium | reverse complement strand
TTCTCATTCCCGTGTACAATGGTTCTATCTCTTTCCACTGTCTATCTGTCAGATCGCTCGGGTACGACTTCCTATTTTCTTTTTGCATAATTCCTATTTTATCACTTCTATCTTATTTTGTGAATACGGGTTCTTAATTTTCAAGTTTCGAAAGAAATCCGTTGCCTTTTGCAAGTAAAAATACTACAATTGCTTTTTATTTTAAATTTTTTATCGGTAAATTCATGTTCAAACTTGATTCGAGGCTCATGGCCTGTGCGGAATTTGTAAATTCCGAAAGTATTGTAGACGTCGGCACTGACCATGCAAAGTTGCCTATCTGGCTTGTAAAAAATAAAATTATAAAATTTGCATATGCGTGCGATATAAATAAATTCTCACTAGAAAAATCCAAAAAAAATATTCAAAAATATGATTTAGATACAAAAATTGAAGTTTTTTACTCAAACGGACTTTCAAACGTAAGCGAAAATACTGCTGAAACCATTGTAATTGCAGGTCTCGGCGGCGAAACAATAAAAAATATTTTAAAAAGCTGCACTTGGAACGAAAAAGATAAAAAAAACAAAGAATTTATACTTCAACCCACAAAATATGACCATATTCTGCGCGATTTTTTGTCAAAAAATAATTTTGAAATAGTTAAAGAAAAAATTGTAAATCATAATAAATATAATTACACGACTATGCTATGTAAATTTTCCGGTAAAAATTATAAATTTGATAATTTGTATCCTTTTTTGGGGAAAATTCCTGCGAATAAAAATAGCATTGAGTATGTAAAAAAAAATATCAGATATCTTGAAAAATTTTTGTTCGGCGCGAAAATGAATAAAAATATTCAATATCAAAACAAAATCGAGGATATTATTTTAGGGCTTAAAAAATTTATTAAAATTTGCGAGGAAAATATTGATCAAAATACTTGATATTTATAGTTTTATTGACAAAATCGCTCCGTTTGAATCCCAAATGGATTTTGATAACTCAGGATTATTAATCGGCAATTTTGATAAAAAAATAAATAAAATTTTATTAACTTTAGACATAACAAGCGAAGTTGTGTATGAAGCCTTAAAATTAAATATCAATTTAATAATCAGCCATCATCCGGTGATTTTTAAGCCAATAAAAAAAATAAACTTTGATTCTGTTTGTTATTTGCTTGCAAAAAATAATATCTGTGCGATTTGTGCGCATACGAATCTTGATTTATCTCAAGTTGGCACAAATTTTTGTTTATTTGAAAGATTAAATCTCAAAAATAAAGAATCACTTTCGTTT
This sequence comes from Clostridia bacterium, assembly GCA_017448285.1. Classification (GTDB taxonomy): domain Bacteria; phylum Bacillota; class Clostridia; order Oscillospirales; family Acutalibacteraceae; genus Improbicoccus. The sequence goes on along the minus strand of JAFSLT010000074.1, from coordinate 8,967 downwards.
TATAAAAATCATACATTAGGGCTCGTGGGTGAACTTGAATCTGAAATGAATTCGCAGGAATTTGCGCTTTTTGCAAAAAAAAAGCTTGAATGCACAGGAATTAGATTTACTTGCGCAAATAAAAAAATCAAAAAAGTTGCGGTAAGCTCCGGCGCCGGTGGGAGTTTAATTTATGACGCTTTTAATAAAAAATGTGATGCTTTTTTAACCGGCGAAATTAAACACAGCGATATTTTATTTGCAAACGAACATGAAATTTCGATTTTTGATGTTGGTCATTTTAAATCCGAAAACTTAGTAATTTCGCACCTTAAAAATATTTTACAAAAAGAATTTTCTATGGTAGAATTTGTCGAATCTAAAGTTTTTAGCGATAAAATTGAGTTTGTGTAGGTAAAAAGTATGAAAAAAGTAATTTATAAGTTATTTTTAGCTTTTATTTTTACATTTTTGTATGCTCCGATTTTTATTTTGATAATTAATTCGTTTAATAGTTCAAAATCAAGAGCTGTTTGGAGTGGATTTACTTTTAAGTGGTACAAAACTTTAATTCAAAACCATGCTATATTGCAAGCTGCCGAAAATACGCTAATAATTGCTATGGTTTCTTCTTTGATAGCGGCAATTCTGGGTACTATTGCATGTGTAGGTCTTGTAAATTCGCAAAAATTTTTTCAGGCTTTTTTAATAAATTTAAACAACATTCCGATTATAAACCCCGAGATAGTCGTCGGAATTTCTTCTATGGTTTTTTTTGTTATGATTTATAAATTAACAGGATTTTTAAAACCCGGGCTTACTACTCTTATAATTTCGCATTCGACCTTTTGCGCGCCTTATGTTTTTCTTTCGGTTTTGCCAAAAATCCGGCAGATAACGCCGCAGATCCCGGAAGCCGCTCAGGATTTAGGCTGTACACCATTTAAAGCGTTTTATAAAGTCTTACTGCCTGAAATAACGCCGGGAATTGTTACCGGAATTATGATGTCTTTTACTATGTCGATAGACGATTTTACAATAAGTTATTTTACAAGCGGAAGTGTTCAGACTTTACCTCTGGCAATATACTCGATGACGAGAAAATCAATAAGTCCCGAGATAAACGCACTTTCAACCATATTTTTCTTTACCGTGCTTTTAATGCTTGTTATAATAAATATTATAAACGACGATATCGAATGGATTTGAAATATGAGTAAGTAGAAAAAATATAAATAGAATGTGAAGTGTAAATTATGAAGAAAATAATAAATGTTTCTTTTTTTATTTTATTCCTAGCTTGTCTATTTTTTTTATTTTATAAAAAAAAAGATGATGAAATTACCCTAAATGTTTATAATAGCGGGGATTTTATATCGACGCTGAGCAGCGGCGGCTTAGATGTTAACGATTTATTTACTAAAAAAACAGGCATAAAAGTAAATTACACGACTTTTCAGAGCAACGAAGAAATGCTTGCCAAAATTCTTGGCGGCGGTGCTTCGTATGACGTTATTTTCCCTTCGGATTATGTTGTTGAAAAATTAATAAAAGAAAATATGCTGGAAGAACTGAATTTTGAAAATATTCCAAACCACAAATTAATCAATCCTATATTAAAAAATTTTGAGTTTGACCCTGAAAATAAATTTGCAGTGCCTTACTTATTCGGATTTGTGGGAATTTTTTATAATAATAAATTTGTTAAAGAAAATAATATCGATTGGGATATTTTATGGAATAAAAATTATACTAAAAAAATAATAATGTTTGATAACCCCAGAGACGACTTGGCAATTGCACTTTTAAAAAATAAAAAATCGATAAACAGCAATAATAAAAACGACTGGATTTTAGCAGCCGAAGAGCTTAAAAATCAGCGCGAACTTGTTCAAAGTTACATGACTGACCAGGTTTTTGATAAACTTTTAGGAGAAGAAGCTTATCTTGCGCCGTTTTATTATGGCCACGCAGCGCAGAGCGAGAGTTTAAGAAATAATAAAAATATAAAATTTACAATCCCAAAAAGCGGGACGAATAAATTTGTGGATTTTGCCTGTATTTTAAAAAATTCTAAACATAAGACCGAAGCCGAAAAATATATAAATTTTTTATTAACCGAAGAAGTATCGCGTGCAAACGCAAATGCAACGGGCTATCTGCCAGCTAACAAAAATATTTCCGAACAGTTAATGTCAGAATCCGAAGCATTAAGAAGTTATGATATGAAAAAAACTTATGTTTATCGTGATTTATCGCCGGAAATTTCAAAACTCAACGATGAATCATGGGTAAGCGTCAGGGCCGGAGAAGAAAATCTTGATTTTTGTAATATAGTCTTGATTTTTATATTTTGTTTGCTTATAATCTTAAATGTGATTATTTTTTTCAGAAAATTTAAAAATAATAGGGAGTGTGCTACATGCTCGAGATAAATAAAAAAATATTTTTCAAGTTTTGTTTGATTGCAGAAATTAGTTATAAATTAACCAAAAATATTCGAACTAGCTCCAAAATTTAATTTATTTAAAATTTTAAAAATAAAAAAATATATTGGAGTGATTTAAAATGTTTAAAATTTTTTATGAAAAATCAAGTGATAATAATTTATCGCTTTTAGACTTAGCAAAAATTAACAAGATAAAAGATCCGTGCGGTGCCAAAATAGACGGCAAAATTTATGAATTAAATTATATTCCTAATAAAAATTGCGATATAGAATTTTTAAATTTTGAGGATGTTGACGGAAAAAAAATTTATTTTCACACAGCGTGCCATATAATGGCTCAGGCGATAAAAAGAATTTATCCCGATGCAAAACTCGGCTTTGGTCCGCCGACTGAATCCGGATTTTACTATGATATAGACTTTTCTGGCAAAGAATTTTTAAAAGATGACATTCCAAAGGTTGAAAAAGAAATTAAAAAAATTATTTCTGAGAATATTCCTGTAGTAAAAAAAACAGTTTCAATCGAAGAAGCTCATGAAATTATGAAGAAACGAAACGAAGTTTATAAACTTGAACTTCTTGATGATTTGAAAAAAGAACAGAATAATTCGGTTTCAATCAGAACTCAAGGCGAATTTGTGGATATCTGCAAAGGTGAGCATTTGATCTCGACCGGTATGATTGGAGTTATTCATATTTTAAAAATCACGGGTGCTTACTGGAAGGGCGATTCTTCGAAAAATATGCTCACAAGAGTTTATGGCGTGGCTTTCCCGGACGAAAAACAGTATGAAAAATATATTTTAGAACTCGAAGAAAGCCAAAAACGAGACCATAATAAAATAGGTCGCACTTTGGGATATTTTACGACAGTAGATTATATCGGCCAAGGCTTGCCGATTTTAATGCCTAAGGGAGCTCGAGTTGTGCAGCTTATGCAGAGATTTGTAGAAGACGAAGAAGAAAAACGAGGCTATTTATTAACAAAAACTCCGTTTTTGGCAAAGTCTGATTTGTATAAAATTTCAGGTCACTGGTATCATTACAAAGAAAACATGTTTATTTTGGGCGATAAAGACGATGAATCCAAACAATTCGCGCTTCGACCGATGACGTGTCCGTTCCAGTTTCAGGTTTATTTGGCAAAAGAGCGCAGCTACCGCGATTTGCCGATGAGGCTCAACGAAACTTCGACGTTATTTAGAAATGAACAAAGCGGAGAAATGCACGGTTTGATAAGGGTTCGGCAGTTCACGATTTCGGAAGGTCATATTGCATGCACGCCCGAGCAGCTTGCAGGTGAATTCAAAGAAAGCTTAGACTTAGCAAAATTTATGATGAAAACTTTTAAAATCGACGGCGACGTTTATTATAGATTTTCCAAATGGGACCCGAATGATAAGAAAAAGTATATGGGCTCTGCAGAAGAATGGGAAAAAGCCCAGGATGCCATGAAAAAAGTCCTTGATTTTTGCGACGTTGAGTATGTCGAAGCTGATGGCGAAGCTGCTTTTTATGGGCCAAAACTTGATATTCAGTTTAAAAACGTTTATGGTAAAGAGGACACGCTGATTACGATTCAAATTGATTTTCAGCTAGCGCAAAAGTTCGGTATGACGTACACGGATAAAGATGGCGAGAAAAAATACGCTTATGTTATACACAGGACTTCGCTCGGATGCTATGAACGCACGCTTGCTTTGCTTCTTGAAAAATATGCAGGTGTTATGCCTTTGTGGCTGGCTCCGGAGCAAGTTCGAATTCTGCCGATTAATGAAAATCTTATCGAAAATGCTCAAAATTTGAGAAAAAAACTTATTGAATCGGGAATTAATCGCGTGGAAGTTGACAAAAATAATGAAAAAATTGGTTATAAAATTCGTTTGGCTCAGCAGGAAAAAGTGCCTTATATGGTAATTTTAGGTCAAAAAGAAGTTGAAAATAACTTAGTTTCTGTGCGAAGCAATAAAAGTGGCGATTTGGGTTCTATGAGTTTAGAAGATTTTACTTCTAAATTATTGCAAGAAATTAAAAACAAAGAGTAAAAGATGAATAAATTTAAATCGATTGCAATAGACGGTCCTGCAGGCGCGGGAAAAAGCGACGTTTCGGATATATTGGCTGAAAAACTGGGTTTTGTTCATGTTGATACCGGAGCACTTTACAGGGCCGTCGCCCTTTATTTTTTGGAAAATAATCTCGATTACATAAGCAAAGAAACAGTTTGTGAAAATTTAAACAAAATTAAAGTCGATATAAATTTTAAAAACAATTTGCAGATTGTTAATTTAAATGGTAATGATATTACTGGAAAAATAAGGTTAAAAGAAGTTGCAAATATTGCTTCATTGATTTCGGCTTTTTCGTGTGTTCGTGATTTTTTATTAGAAATTCAGAGAAATACTGTAGAGTTTTACAGCGTCATAATGGATGGTCGCGATATTGCAACGGTTGTTTTGCCGAATGCTGATGTTAAAATTTTTTTAACAGCAAGTGTGGAGGAACGTGCCAAACGGCGTTTTAAGCAATTAAAAGAAAAAAATATAAAATGTAATTACAACGAAGTTTTAAATTTAATAAAAAAACGAGATAATAACGATTTTCACAGAAAAATAGCTCCGCTAAAACCCTCGCAGGATTCTTTGATATATGATACGACAAATAAAACTATTGATGAAGTGGTAAATTTTCTATTTAGTTACATAAAAGGTAAAATGAATTGTTAGCTAATTTTTTGATTAAAATTTTATCTGTTATATTTAAAATTTTTTTCCCATATGAAATTCAGGGTCGCAAGAATTTTTGTTATTTAAAAAATGGTTTTTTAATTTGTTCTAATCATATTTCAAATTTAGATGCAATTTTTATTTCGATTGCTTTAAAACGAAAAATTTATTTTTTAGCTAAATCTGAACTTTTTAAAAATTGTTTTATTTCTTTTTTTTTAAAAAAACTCGGTGCTATCTCAATTCGTAGAGGTGAAAAAGATACAGATGCTATCAATATTGCTGAAAATATTCTTAAAAATAATAAAATTTTAGGAATATTTATCGAAGGCACTAGGAGTAAAAATGGCGATTTTTTGCGCCCCAAAAGTGGTGCTGCGATTTTAGCGTGTAAAACAAATTCTGTAATAATTCCCGTTTGTATTACTCCAATTAATAACAAAAAAATCAAAATTTTTCAAAAAACTATTGTTAATTTTGGAAAGCCTATCGCGAATATTAAATTTAATTATAATTCTTACAAAGAAATAAGGTCAGCAACAGATTCGATAATGGAAAAAATAAAAGAACTCAGAAAAGATTAAATTCACAAAGTCAAATAAAAAATTTTCTCAAAAATTTAGCAAAACACTTGATTAAGCTTTCGGTTTTATGTTATAATAAATATGCTCGTCAAAAAATTTAATTTTAGGAGGATGATGTATATGGCGAAGAACAAAAGAGGAAACAAAAAAGGTTTAGCGGTGGCGTGTTTATTGGCATCAATATGTGGAAAAACAGGTGCTATGGAAAAGCCTGTTAATGTTGAAAGTGGGGCACTTCAAAGAACAAATCTTGAAAAATCTTCAAATTTAAAGAAAGTATTAATAGTTGGAGGAACAATTTTTGGCCTGGGAGCATTTGGAGCTGGAATTTATGGTTTAACAAAACTTTTTGGTGATAAAGAAGAACTTGACAATGGTAACCAAAAACCAGTTGAAGATCCCATAAAAAAAGAATATTTTGACATTTTAAGGTCGTTTTATGAGCCTAATACAGAATATGGGGCAGAATATCGGTGTAAAGATGATAATGACAACATCTTGGATATCCAGAAATTTTATTCGTCTTCACAACCAAAGTGCATTGAAGATACTGATGAGTTTTTAGCTTATTGCACATTTGCATTAACTTTTGGTAAGGTTTCAGAAAGCGGAAAAATAACATATGAAGGATATCGTGACAAAAAAAAGTTAAGTATTAAATTGCAAATTGACAAAAAGCAAAATAATATGCGTCTTGAAGCAAAAGAAGATGATGGAGTTAAGTACAATTTTTATATTAATTTGCCTGAAAAACATGATGATAGCATCAATGAAAAAGAATTTAAAATTTATTTATTTAGTAACATGTTGAATGAATTTGAGTATGCTATCGTACCAAAGTTAGAAACTGAGAATGAACATTCAAAAACATTTTTTCAAGATTATAGTAAAGATGGAGGACGTAAATATGATGATAAAAAGATTAATGGCATATTAGATGATTTTGATAATTCGGAAAATGATGGGACTTTAGATGCTACTGAAGGTAGTTGTTTAAGATTATTTAAGGCTAATTTTGAAGTTTCAGATGATTTAACACAACTTAAAGCGACTTATAATTTAATAGATAAGAAAGGTAAATCTATTGGTACAAATAAGTATTCAATAAAAATTAACTCCTTAACTGAGCCCGGTAGAAAAGAACCCGGTGATGATGAAGTTAATGATAAAAAAGAGAACTCAGACAGCCAAAATATTAACCAAAAAGGTAATAATAATAGTGATAATGATGATAGTGATGATATTGGTTTGGGCGGACTATTTTAAAAAAAATTGAGGATTGTTATGTCAAAATTTTATTTTTTCTTTGGAACCATGGGAGCAGGCAAATCGGCATATGCGATAAATAAGGCTTATGAGTTTCGAGAACGAAATTTGGAAGTCTTGTTGGCTCTGCCCAAATCTTTGGATGTAAAATTTATCGATTCTCGCTCAGGGCTCAGGCTCGACGCCGCGCCGCTCCCCGAAAATATTCCGAGCACTATTGACATATTAATAGTTGATGAAGCGCAGTTTTTATCCAAAGAGGAAGTTATACATATTCGAAATTTTTGTACAAATGGGCGTTCAGCGTTTTGTTATGGTCTCAGAACAGATTTTCAAGGCAATATTTTTGAAGGCGCAAAATATATTTTCGCTTTAGCGGATTCCATACGAGAAATTCCTAGTATGTGTAAAATTTGTAGAAAAAAATCGATATTTAATTTTAGAAATTCCGATAATAAAAATACAATTTGTTTGGATAAAAATATATATGAACCACTTTGTTTTGATTGTTTCTATAGAAAACAGAAAGATTTATTTAAATAGTTAAAATGTTATGAAAATAACCAGACATTCGCGCACCGAAAGGTTAGCAATAAACGCCTTGTTGGCTGCAGTTTCTTTTTGGTTGGCATTTATCAGCCATTATTTTAGAGTACCATTTATGCCGCATATGCTTACATTCGATATATCAGACGTTCCGGTTTTTATGTCAACTTTGCTTTTCGGTTTTTATGATGGCGCACTGTTACTGCTTGCCGTTTCATTTATAAGAGCAATTTTCTTTAGTTCCGCAGGATGGGCAGGGCTTATTATGCGTATGGCAAACTTAGTTGCAATATTATTTTTGGGGATTTATTTTAAAAGAAATAAAAATTTTGTTTTTTATCTAATTTTAGATGTATTTTGTTCATTAATTGTAAAAATTCCTCTAAATTACATATTCTGGACTAAAATTTATTTTATGCCAAAAGAATACGTTAAATCAATTATAATTCCATTTGTTATTCCTTATAATATGATAAAAAATTTAGTCAATATATTATTCGCATGGACTTTAGTAAGAAAAACAAGGATATTTTATAAAATAATATGAATAAATCTAAAAAAATTGCTATTATTGCATTGATGTCGGCATTTTCAATAATTTTGGCAACTGTTGCTAATTTTCAAATTCCATTCTTAACATTTTTCAAGCCAGATTTTTCAGATGTGCCGATTTTCATTTTAAGTTTTCTTTTCGGGGGAAAATATGGACTACTTTCGCTTTTTATAGTTTCATTAGTTAGAATGTTAACCGGAGATGTAATTTTACCTGCGGCATTTGCACTGAGAATGTCATCATCAATAGTAGTAATTTTTATAAATTTTTACAATAAATATCGAAAAAATTTTTATTTATTTGCCCTGACTGCGATAATTTGTAATGTTATAGCAAGAATTCCAATTAGTTATTATATGTGGGTAAATTGTTATAATGTTCCAAAAGAAATTTTTATCAATAACATGTGGGCAAGCATAATTTTGCTTACAATAGTTAGGTTGTTTATTAATATTACAGTTTCAAAATTAATTTTTAGTTATCTTTTAAAAAATAGATTTCTTTCGAAACTTGAAAATTAAAACAGAAGTGTTCTCTCCGGCGCCGCCGGAGAGAATATAATTACTGATTTCGAAAGAAGTCTATTTCCTCCGGCGGCGTCGGAGAGAGTTTTTGCCATGAAATTAAAATTTTTATGGTTAATTCTAAAGTTGGTTAGTTTCTTGAAACTACCCTACTAGCAATATCGCAAATTTAAGTTTCTTGTTCTTGAGTATTTTCATGTGGTATTGCAAAAATATATAGAAAAGGGAAAAATATTTAGGAAATAAAATATGGAGTGAAAAATGGAAAACGTAAAGATATGTCCAAAATGTGATGGAAGAGAATGTACAAAGAATGGAATAGTAAAAAATAAACAAAGAT
>JAFSLT010000073.1 GCA_017448285.1 Clostridia bacterium | reverse complement strand
TATGTCATTTAAATCGCGTAATTTCAAGAAAACTCTGGCGCTCATGCTCAGCGTAGCTTCAATCGGAGGAGGTGCGAAAAATGCCGCTAATGCTGCTCAAAAAAGAGGTGAAAATTCGAGTCAAAGTCAAAGCTGGATTGCTAAAAATCCCGGCATGACTGCATTAATTGGTATTTTGGGTCTTGGCGGCTTGGTTGGTGGTGGGCTTTTTTTAAAAAGTCAATTCACGGAAAAACATGAAATTATTGATACGGATCCTGAAATACCACAAGAAATGTTGCAAGAATCAAAGAAAAAGAGTATATCAATACCAGAAAAAAATTTCAGAAAATTATTTACTGAAGATGGTAAATTTAAAGTTACATTAATAGGTAGTGAGGAAAATCGAAAATCATTTTTGGAATCTATAAAAAATCAATGTAAACTTTTTGACACATATAAGTTTGTACCTGCTAATGCTGGTTTCACAGAGGTTCGTGATGAAAAAGGAAATGTAGCTTTTAAAAAAAAAGCGATTGAAAGTAATACAATTAAAGAATTTTTTGATAATAGAAAATACTCTGTAATTAATAGGTGTACGGACATTAGACTTCTGCTTCAGAACATGAATTGTAATTTTGATAACTGGGAAATTACTGAATTAGAAATGCAAAATGATAATCTTGATAATAATCTTGAAGGGCACTTAGAAAATAAGGGTACTGGAATGATTATTGCTTTAATGGATAATGAAGCTTGGAAACAAAATAAAAATGCACAAATAGCAAATTCAATAGAAAAATTTAAATCAGATGGTAACTATAAAATAGAAAGATTTATATCTGGTGACTATAAAAATGGAATAACAACAGAATCCTGCATAATTATAAAAGACAATTTACCTTTTGATGTTGTCGGTGTAAATGTTGTAAATTCAGATAAAGAAAATTGTGGTGCTGATACATCAAATGTACTTTTCGACGAGCCACTGTTATGGATTAAAGGCAAAGGCTTTTTAGGTGGTCGTTTAACTAATGATAGAATTAAGGCATTGAAACAAAAAAATCCAAATATTTTTCAATAACATTCCAATTCATATTTTCTTTCCATGATGTATCTATTATTAACATACTTATTAACATCACGTTCCACAATTCTACCGTGCATGCCTTGAGCATTTTCAGGCAATTTTTCGTAGCCATAGTTTTTTATGGCTGTCTCAATCATTTTATTAACTTCGATTCGGCACTTATTAACTTCATCTTCGGACAAATCAGGAAAAATATATAATCCGTCTGTACGTTTTTTTAATGTTTCACCAATTAATATATTTTTTACAAAATGCATAACTTTATTCATTTGAATTGGTGAATGTTCTCCGGTTATGACAAATATAATCCTACAATCAGAATTTAAATTAGATACAAATTCTTCGTATTCTTTTTCGAAATTCTCATCATAACGGCATATACACCCACTCAAAACTACAATTGCTACGTGAGCAGTTTTTGAAAAATCGTGTATTAATTGACGATATGCCATTGCTGGAGTTGTATCCCAAATATATGCCAATACAGTTTTTTTAGGGATCACAGATAATTTGATTTCTTTTTCTATCATATCTAATTGAGTGGTATGTGTATAATCCCAAGGTGACATACCTAATATTTTTTGTAGAACGGTTTTACCTACTCTACTAACTCCTAAAATAACAATTTTCGCCCGAGGAATAACAGCCTTGACGCCTGCCGCGAAAGAATTGAAAACAAAAATGAAAGCGATTGCTTTGGAAAAAAATTTAATCATTTAAAACCCCCTGACATTAATGTATCAGAAAAAAATTGAGAAATTTGTCAAATTTTGCAATTAAAGTGAAAAATAATGAGTTTTTCACTTAAATCGTTGATGCTACTGATTGAATTATCTTCTCAACTACTTTAGTGCATGGTCTAAACTTGAAAAAAGTCATTCTTTCCGGCGATACCATTATACATGGAGATAATGTTCCATGAGTTTATCGCTTCTATTCATTTTGGTAATGCCTTCGAAATAAGCCTAATATTAGACTTCTTTAGAAACCAGTAATTATATTCTCTCCGGCGGTGCCGGAGAAAATACTTTCAATTTAATTTTTCAGTTTCGAAAGAAGTCTATTGATGATAAAAATTTTGCAATTTTTGTTGACAAAATTTTGCACGTATGGTACCATGCTAAATGTTGATAAAATTTGAGAGGTTTAAAATGATTTATTTGTTCAAGTATTGGCGATTTATGAACTTTTGTTGAGCTGCTTTCGCTTGAGTTTTGAGTTGTGGCGACTGCAGCTGAGTCCCACAGCTCTTTTTATTTGATTTTTATATTTATTTATAAAAGAGCCGTGCTAAAAAATTAGCTTTGGCTCTTTTTGCTTTTAAGGAGAATGATAAAATGCAAGTTAAAACTTCGATTATTAATTTTAGAAAAAATATTTTTGACGGACGATTTAGTCGTTTTTATATTTAACTTGAATATTAAACAAAATTTTTATTTTTATATTTAATGGAGTGTGCTTATGAAGATATTAAAGTATTTAATAATTGCTATATCTATATGTTCAGTTATTGCAATGTTTTTTTATTTTAAAAAGAATAATGGTAATAATGTTAAAAAAATCGGGATAATTCAAATTATGGAGCACGAATGCTTGGATGAGGCAAGAAAAGGTTTTATTGCGGGGCTAGAAGAGCTTGGATTTAAAGATGGCGAGAATGTTAAAATTGATTATCAAAACGCTCAAGGCGACCAGAGCCTTTGCAGTTCGATAGTTTCGAATTTTGCAAGTAGCAACCCTCAAAAAGATTTAATACTGGCGATTTCTACTCCTGCGGCTCAAGCGGCTGCAAATTCTACGCAAGATATTCCGATAGTTGCAACTTGCGTTACTGATTTTGTGTCTTCAGGACTAGTAAAATCAAATAATAGACCTGATACAAACGTAACCGGAACTTCCGATATGATACCCGTCAAAAAGCAATTTGAATTAATAAAAAAATTATTGCCTAATGTAAAAAAGATAGGTATTTTATATTCTTCAAACGAAGTTAATTCTAAAATTCAAGCTCAAAGCGCTGCCGAAGAAGCTAAAAAACTAAATATAGAAACATTTGATTACACTATTTCAAATTCCAACGAAATTTTACAGATTATGAATCATATTGGAAAATCGGTAGATGTAATATTTGTTCCGACCGATAATGCTGTGGTTTCAAATATGCCGCTTGTAAGTCAAACAGCGAGTTCTAACGGTGTTCCGGTTATATGTAGCGAGCCCGCAAGCGTTAAAAACGGAGCACTCGCGACTTATGGCATAGATTATTACGAACTCGGCAAACAATCAGCAATAATGGCTGCCGAAATATTAAACAATAAGTCTTATACCAGCAGTATACCTATTAAATTTGTTGATGATAATAATTTAAAATTATTTTTAAACAAAAAAACTGCAGAAAAATTAAAAATAAATTTATCTGACGAAATTATAAATAATGCAGAAATAATATGAGGAGATGATTTTATGCAAGTATTGATATCAACGCTTTCGCAGGGCTTAATTTGGACTATTTTAACTCTTGGAGTATTTATAACATTTAGAATTTTAAATTTTGCCGATATGACGGCCGAAGGGAGCCTGACTTTTGGCGGCAGTCTTTGTGCGGCTTTGATGCTGCGCGGAGTTAACCCGTTTTTAAGTTTGATTATCGCCGGTTTAGTGGGGTCGTTAGCCGGGCTTATTACAGGGATATTGCACACAAAATTTAAAATTCAGGCAATTCTTTCGGGAATTTTAACTATGATTGCTTTGTATTCAGTCAATATAAGAATTATGGGCAAAGCAAATTTATCGCTTTTGGGCAAAAGTACTATTTTTTCAGCACTTAATAATATTTTTCCTATGTTTAAAAGCGATTTTGTGTTAAAAACTTTTATCATAGGATTTGTGATATGTATTTTTTCTGTTGTAAGTCTTAATTTGTTTTTTAAAACGCAGCTCGGGCTTGCCGTGCGCGCAACGGGCGATAATGAACAAATGATGCGGGCTTTGGGCGGCAATACTGATTTTAAAAAAATTTTAGCACTTATGATTAGCAGTTTTTTTTGCGGCCTTGCTGGGGCGCTTATTGCTCAAAGTCAAGGGTATTCGGATGTTAATATGGGTACCGGCTCGATAGTTATCGCGCTTGCTTCTATTGTAATCGGTGAAGCGTTTTTGAGTTTTATAAAATTTAAAAATAAAATTTTAAGTTCTTTAATTTGTATGGTTTTGGGCTCTATTGTTTACAGAATAATAATTTTTATCGTTTTAAATTTAGGTATGAACCCGAGCGACTTAAAATTATTCACAGCGTGCATAACAGCTGTTTTGCTGGGGCTGCCGAAATTGAAAAAATTCAAATTAAAGCTTGGAGGTAACAAAAATGCTTAAGCTTAATAATATTTACAAAAAATTTAATAAAAACATGGCAGACGAAAAAATAATATTTGAAGATTTTAATCTTGATATTAAAAAAGGCGAATTTGTTGTAATAATCGGCGGCAATGGTGCCGGAAAATCTACTCTTATGAATTTAATTTCGGGTTCAATTTTACCAGATAAAGGCGAAATTTTTATAGATTCTCAAAACGTAACATATTTACAGGAGCATCAAAGAGCAAAATTTATCGGCAGAGTTTTTCAGGACCCATTAAAAGGTTCGGCGCCGAATTTAACAATAGAAGAAAATTTATCGCTTGCACTTTTGCGAGATAAAAAAAGAGGACTTTTGTTTGGAATAAGCCAAAATAATCGTGAATTTTTCAAAAATGAACTAAAAAAACTGGATTTAGGAATCGAAAATAGGTTAGAATCTAAAATGGGAGTGCTTTCGGGCGGTCAAAGACAAGCAGTAACTTTGTTAATGGCATGCTTGGTAAAGCCTAAAATATTGTTGCTAGATGAACACACCGCCGCTTTGGACCCAAAATCAAGTGTAAAAATTTTAGAATTAACTGAAAAAATAATATCTGAACATCATATAACGGCTTTAATGATAACCCATAATTTAAATAATGCGAAAAAATTCGGCAGTAGAGTTATAATGTTAGAAAATGGAAAAATAAAATTAGATACTTCAAAAGATAAAATTGATTTTGATAGTATATAATCAAATTATGTGGCATCGCAAAAAGAAGGGAGTGCAAAGAGAAGTGTGTTAAATAAACGTGGAGAGGGAAATAGGAAAAACAATAAACGGCGTAGATATTTCAAAAAATGTTGTTTCGCAATGTCTTAAAATACTATCATTTCAAATACCATTTATAAATTATCCGACTATATAATAAATTTTAATATTTAAAACTATTTTGCTTTTTCCAGTTTTCAATTTCTTTATGATTGCCTGAAAACAAAACTTCGGGCACTTTTTTATTGTGCCAAATTCGAGGCCGTGTATATTGCGGGTGCTCAAGTGTGTTATTATAATGGCTTTCGTTTTCAAAAGATTTTTCTGACGAAAGTACACCCGGAAGAGTTCTGATAATAGTATCTAAAAAAACAAGCGCCGGGAGCTCTCCGCCGGTTAGAACATAATTCCCAATCGAAATTTCTTCGTCAACTATTTCGTCTATGAGCCTTTGGTCAATACCTTCGTATCTACCACATAAAATCGCTATATCTTTCATATTACGAATTCTGTTTATTATCTCCTGATCTAAAACTTTTCCCTTAGGCGACATCATAATTAAATACGGCGTTTTTTGTCTTGTAATTTTTATATGCTCAAAAGTCTGAAATATAGGCTCTGCCATCATAATCATGCCCTCGCCGCCACCAAAAGGGTAGTCATCGACTCTTCTGTGCTTATCTTTTGAAAAATCACGTATTTGATGGCATTCTAAGTCTACGATTTTATTTTTTACCGCTCGACCTATTACTCCAATTTCCATTGTTAAGCTAAATATTTCAGGAAACAAAGTCATGACGTCTATATTAAAAATTGACACATTAATTTACCTCAACAAATTATATATATCTCTCAGAGCCTATATAAAATCTTCTAATTAAAATAGAAGTTAAATAGAAAAGTGGAAAAGATAAAGGAGCGCAAAGAAGTATATTAAATAAATGTGGGGGAAAAGTGATATTTAGAATATTGTAGGCATCTTATTTTTCCCAATTTCTCTTTATATTATATCATTAATATATTCGATTTGCACTCCCTTTGGTCATGTACTAAAGTAGTTTAGAAGAGAATTCAAGAAGATTAATTAACAAATCAACTGCTTTAGCACATGATCAAAATTCGTACAAAATTTTGATTTATAGGTGCGCTGAAAATCTTTCTTGGGACCAAATTTCTAAAAAAACTGGGTACAGTAAAACCTCATGTTTTAGATTTTGGAGTGAAATTAAAAAATATAATTCATCTTAATTTCTCGATTTCTTCTTTTGATAATCCTGTTGCTTT
>JAFSLT010000008.1 GCA_017448285.1 Clostridia bacterium | reverse complement strand
TGAATCGTCTTCTTCGTCATTACCTTGCTCGCTTTGCTCGTAAAACTTATTGTTGGTCTCGTTCTCTTTCTATGATTTCTTTTTCTGTTTCTTTATTTACTTTCTTTTACTAGCCTTTCTATATATTTTTGCAATACCTTTCATGTTTCTGCGGTATTTCATCATTTTTTTTCTCCTCTTTAGAAATTACCGCTGATGCTTCGCTAATAAAGCATTTTTCTTCTTCACTGTTAAAACCTATTTTTAAAACTACACTTTTCCTCTTATCTTCGGGAGTCTGATCAATTGACAGTTCTACGATAGATAGATAGGGAATAAGTGTATCAAATAAGTTCCCGGCTTCGCGTCCACCTTTGTGAGTTTTCTCTAAATAGGTTCCTATCTTCCCTCTTATTTCCTCCGGGACTTCGAGTTTTATTCCTTTTTCTTTATACGAATTGTTCCATGATTCTACAAAATCGTCAAAAATTGAATATAATGCAGCAGGAGTTAACGGGTTAAACGACAAACAAACCAATCTGTTCAAAAACGATTTGTCAAAATTGCATTTTATATAACCGTATGTTTCTTCTTCGGGCGTTAAAGGGTCCGGGCTTGGAGCTTTTGAGATACTGCTTGGCGAAGCGTTTGTTGTGAAAATAAAAACATAGTTTGACATTTCATAGATTGTTCCGTCTAGGTCGATTTTTCCGTGTTCAATTATATTTCTAAATCCTTCAGCCAAACTGAAATTATAAATTTTTTCAAATTCATCAAATATTATCACACCGCCGTTTGGATTAGCCTGTATATAAGCTTTGAACGGATTATCAGCTACAGCGGCACCTTTTTGCGCCACTCTTTTTTCAGAGAGTAGCTGAGACCAAACAGGCTCTTTGGATGTTAAGTCGACAGCCGCACTCGACAGTCTGTAAACAGACTTGCAATTTTTGTTTATCGTACCATCTTCGTTAAAACCGTCAGCGACCAATGTATGTGCAAATATGGTTGCCAAAAGAGTTTTTCCGCATCCCGAAGGACCTGACATTAAAACACCGATATTATTTGAACCCCAAACATATTTTCCGCTTTCCATCGCGTTTTTTTTGCTTACGTATATGTTGCCTAAATTTTTAAGAGTTTCTATTTGTTTCTCAACACCAATTACGCGAGAAGAAACTACGCCAAAAAATGAATTCCCAAAAGGATTGGTAAAAGTTATTGGCGATAAATCACGTCTAAAATGGCAAATCGCTCCGCCTTCAAAATTCTGCATTCCCACTTGCAAATTTCGCCTGATTATTGCTATATCAGAAAAAAGATTGCCAATAGATTTTGCTATTTTAAAAATATTAACCCAATCTTGTAAACTAGCCGAAGTTTTTGCTCCGGAACTTAAAAATACAACAGAAGATAAACTTGCCGCTATTTTTATAATTTTTTTATTTTTCATGTTAAAACACCTCACACAAAATAATAAAATGATGGTCGAAGTGACAGGATTCGAACCTGCGGCCTCTGCGTCCCGAACGCAGCGCTCTACCAACTGAGCCACACCTCGCCCATTTCATATCTATGATATCATAAATAAAAAATTTTATCAATACTTTTTTTGAATTTATCATTAGACTTCTTTCGAAACTGAAAAATTAAGTTAAAATAACTCCTTCCAGCATTAATTTCTTTCGAAACTTGAAAATTAAAACAGAAGTGTTCTCTCCGGCGGTGCAGGAGGAAATATTTATCTTTTGAGCAATGTCGAAAGAAATCTATTGACAAACATTTTCAATTTATGTATAATTAAAAGTAGCATGGTCGGTACTGACAATCTTTAAAAAATTAATTCATTGAGGTGTTATTTATGAAAAAATTTAGCAGAAGAAAAATCGCGCTTGCACTTGCGTGTGCATCAATTTTTGGCGGTAGAACTCAGGCGATGAACAAGCCCCAAAGCCAGAAAACCGTTGCGGCAGTAGGGGGGGCGACTGATAAAAATTCAAACAAAGGATTTGCTAATTGGGCTAAAGATCACAAATGGCAATTGGCAGTTGGTATTGGGGTGCCAGTTGTTGCTGCTACAGCTTCTATTTTAGCATTTTTAGGTGTTAAATATTGGGGTAAAAAAGATAATGATGGTGACCCAAATAAAAAGCCAAATATTAATAATCCAGATGTTAATAATGAAATCCAAAAAATTGAGGACAATGGTAATGATGGGGAAAATAATCCGAAAAAAATTCAAATAGTAGTTCCAAAAGTTAATATTATCCAAAACCAACCCCAATTTAGTCCAGCAATAAATAAGGAAGAAATTAAACAAGTTCAAAACCCGATCAATGCTGTTCCTATTCTTGTTGTACAAAAAGTTGAACCTAAAGAAGAATCAAAGATTGAGAAAAATATAGCAAAAATAAAACGAGAATCCAAGAGTATAGCTGACGATACGTTTAAGTTATTTTTTGACAAAGTAGAAAGTATACGCCGTAATAAAGATAAACTTGTCGCTAGTATGGTTACAAAAGTTTCTAAATTAGATAACAACAAATTTCGTGAAGTGTTATTAAGTGAAGAAGGTGATTATGACCAAGAAGAATATGCTGGGGTTCTAAACAATAAAGAAGTTCAAGATTTAATAAAACAGGTTGTTAACGATACTATTGAAAGTTTGTATACTAAAGAAGTAGATGCATATTCACATTTAAGTGTTTATAGTAAATCTTTGGATTTATCCCTCGGTGGTAATACATTAATTTCAATCTCTAAAGATGGGAAAACATTGTATTTGAGTAATTACAGTTACAGCATTCAGTTTAATGCAAGCGATTTAGGTATAGGCAAATTGGAGTATTAATTTACGTGTACAGGGAAGTGTTGAAAAGTTAGTTAGATCCTCTCCGGCACCGCCGGAGAGAACTCTTTTAACTCAATTTTCTATGTTAGTACTAATTTTTTATCAAATAGAAATTTCAAGAGCTTTATCGTACGTATCAAAATCAAAATGAGCTTTATAACTTAAAGCCTCGTCAATATCCACGTCAACAATTTGATTTTTTTTAACCGAAATTACTTTGTTATAAATACCATTTTCGATAAGTTCTACAGCGTAGCAGCCCATTTTACCAGCTAAAGCCCTATCTGCAGCCGTAGGCGAGCCTCCGCGCTGAACATACCCGAGTATTGTAGCCCGGGTTTCTATTCCTGTTTTTTCCGAAATATCTTTTGTTATTTTGCTTATTATCTTAAGTCCTTCGGCAACTATTATAATAAAATGTTTTTTGCCCATTTTTTGTGTAAAATTTATTTTTTCCACAACATCACGCTGAAAATCAAAAGGACATTCAGGCACCAAAATTGCAGTTGCACCAACGGCAATTCCGGTCTGGAGCGCTATATTGCCGCATTTTTTGCCCATGACTTCTACAACGCTGCATCTGTCGTGCGCTTGAGCAGTATCTCGTATTCTATCTATCATAGACATCGCAGTATTTACCGCTGTGTCAAACCCAATCGAATTTTCACTACAGGCAACGTCGTTATCAATAGTGCATGGAATACAAATGCAATTTATGCCGTTTTTTATTAATTTTGTCGAGCCTCTTATAGAACCTTCGCCGCCCAAAACAATAACAGTATCGATATTTAGCTCTTTGCAATTTTTAACGGCCTTTTGAGTTCCTTCATCAGTGTAAAATTCCGGACTTCTTGTTGTATAAAGTATTGTTCCGCCGCGCTCAATTATATCCGAAACAGTGCGTATGCTCATTTCAAAAATATCTTTATTGATAAGTCCGCCGTAGCCTCTGCGCACTCCCAAAACGCGGATTCCTTTTGTAATCGCAAGCCTTACAATCGAACGCACTGCCGCGTTCATCCCGGGCGCATCGCCGCCGCTTGTTAGAACTGCCACTGTTTTAAAATTCAAGTTTAACCTCTTTCTGAACCAAAAAAGATTTTAGTCTTAAATTCTAGTATATATGTTGCAAAAAGTAAAATAGATTAGATTTTTTTCGAGACCGAAAAATTAAGCTAAAAGCATTTTCTCCGGCGGCGCTGAAAAAAGTAATTATTTTATCCAGAGGTACCGGAAGATTTTTTTTATTTAAGTGTTGACATTTGTTTTTGTATATGATATACTAAAAATGTAAGAACGGGAATTAAATTTTTGGTTCTTACAATATATTAAAAAGAGAGGTGGATTTATATGAATCGTTTAAAAAAAATTATAGAAGTATTTAAGGAATTTAAAACACATGGGGCAACTGCAGATGCAAATTATCACATTAAAAGCGTTAAAGAATTAGCTAAGTATTTGGAAGAAATAAGCAAGAAGAACTTTGAAGATACTGAACGAAATTTGCACGGTTTAATATTCGCAATTAATAGTTATGCATTTAGGTTAAAGTGTCGTAAAGAAGATATTGAAAAATGCAATTCTGAACGCATTTTAACAAGTGATGAAATTGAAAACGAATTTCAAGATTGTGAAAAAAAAATCTCAAAATGTGAAAAAAAAATCTCAAAATATGAAAAAAAATGCAAAAGAGTGAAACCAAAATACAAAGAAGTTACAGAAAAGTACGCAGAAATTGAAAAAAAATACAAAGAAATTGAAAAGGAATACAAAGAAATTGAAAAGAAATACAAAAATAATAAAGAATATAAAGAAGAGTATAAAAAACTTGATGAAAAACTTAGTAATTATCGCGAATACAAAAGTTATGTAGAAAAATTGGATGATTTAACAGAAATCAAAAACAATTTCGAACATGTTCTCGAAGCTATTGCTGCAATAAAAGACTTTATTGAAGGTTACGAAACAAGAATGGAAGTTGATAATTTAAAAAAAATTATGGAAGAATATGAAGAGGCGAAGTCTAAAGGTGACCATACGCAAAAAATGTTATCAGACATGTTATCAAACATATTATCAACAATAAATAAAAGTATTGAAAATACGGAATCATGGTTTCAATCAAAACAAGAAAAGGTTAATAAAATAGTCAGCGGGGTTAAAAAAGATGTGAATGAAGTGGTAAAATTGGAGAAAGAAATTAAATAAAAATTTACAAAAATTTCTCTCCGGCACCGCCGGAGGGAAACTAAATTTTTTAAGGTAACGTATTTTCTCATCCAAATGTACGTTTATCTTTATTATTCTAATTTTTTCTCCATATAATTTTGTCTTATTGTCTGTTTTTCTGCTTTCTATTTTCTTTAGTACGCAGCTTTTTAATCTATAATGATTACATATTCTCTTGTTTTTGATGTACATCTTTTTTTAGTATTAGTAGTAGAGACTGTTGAATTTGTGGAAAAACTTAATCGATCTAATAATATCAATACTTTCTCGCTTGTTGAAAACTGTTGAAAACTTGTTGAAAGTTTGTGGATAATGTTGAAAACATAACTTGCTTAATTTATTCTTAATGTTTAAATGTGTTCAATTGTTGAAATTTATAAGTCGTAAAAAAATTGGTTTATGCCAAATATCGTGCACAATGCAAGCTTTTTTTGATAATTTTCATCGTTTAATTTTTCTGCTTCCTCTTTATTTGATAAAAACCCGCATTCAATTGTTACCGAAGGGATTTTGGCGTTGTTTAAAAGAAAAATTTTTGAAGTTGCTTCTTTTATCTCTCGATCATTTTTTGGCTGGAGTTTTGAAATTATGCCGTCTCTTACGCAAAGCGCGAGGTTTTCACTCAAAGGGTTATTTTTTGAGAAAAAAATCTGAGTGCCGGAATATTTTTCGTTCGGAAATTTATTTTGGTGAATGCTTATGAAAATACTGTCGTCACCTGAATTTTTATTTATTAAAGAAAGCCGATTTTTTAGGTCCGAGCGCTTTTTTTGGCGTAAACTTATTGCCGATTCGTCATAAATCGCTTTGTCTTTTTCGCGCGTCATTATGGTTTCGTATCCCAGTAGTTTTAAGGCATCGCGGAGTGCAAGTGAGATTTTTAGGTTTATATTTTTTTCAACTATTCCATTGTGTCCCACTGCTCCCCCATCTTCTCCGCCGTGACCTGGGTCTATTATTACAAGTGGGCTCAAATTTTCTTTGTGTGCCATCGGGGCTACAAATGTAATCGTTGCTATGACAAATATGAACCCCAAGAGTGAAAGCGCTGAAAAAATTATTGCACGTTTTTTATTTATTGATAAAAAAATGTTCAAATTATTACCTCAAGGGTTATTCTTTTTCGAAAATATTTTAGAAAAAATTCCTTTTGGATGGTGCTCTTTTTGCTGAAAAAAATTTACCAAAATCGTGTCTTCTCCAACAACGTCAACATTTTCCCATTTTATTACTATATCCTGATGTCGGCCAAAAATCCCGAAAAATTTTAATTTACCGTAAATTATTATCGAAACTATTCTTGCGTTGCATAAGTCTATCTCAACGTCGCTTACAAAGCCGAGCCTCAATCCGTTTCGGATATTTATAACTTCTTTTTTTCTAAGTTCGGTTATTCCGCATATCACTAAAAACGCCTCGTATTTTAAAAAAAAATTAGCGTTTGGGCTTTTTACTCTTAAAATATATGTCGTGAAAAAATTTATTATGAATAGACTTTAGCGTTTTCTCCATCAGCACCAGAGGAAATGATGTAAATCCTTTCTAAACTGAAAATTAAGTAAAAATCGCTCTCTCCGACCGATAGTCGGAGAGAAACCAAATAGTTGCAGATAAAAAACCAGGAACTGTAATTTGTACGAGTTTTACCTTTGGAAAATGTCATGATTTTAGGCTTTTCAAAGATTCCAATCTGCCAATTAATCAAAAAATTAAAATTCTTGCTGACACTGGGTTTCAAGGAATTAAAAAGTTTCATGAAAATTCTGAAATCCCAAAAAAGAGATTTAAAAATCAAAAATTAACTCTTTCGGATAAACTTGAAAACCGTCGTATTTCCAGACAAAGAGTTAACATCGAAAACATAGGTTTTATTAAACGCTTTAAAATTATTTCTGAGAAATATCGAAACCGTAGAAAACATTTTTTGCTTAGATTTAATCTTATTTTCTCCATTTGTAATTTTGATCTTATGTTTTAGTTTCGAAGGAAGCCTATTATATCATATATTTCTTGGAATGGATATATTTTTTAATTAAATAAATTCATAGCTTCTAAAGCCTTGTTATTTATTATTAATTTTACAGACTCAATTGAATTTTCAATAGCATTATTAAGTTCCGGCATTTCTTCTTCGCAAAATTTTGATAAAACCCAGTCGTCTAGATCCCAATTTTCTGGTTTATTTCCCACGCCAATTTTTATTCTGTTAATTTTTTCAGTTTTTAAGTTTTCAATTATATTCCGCATGCCATTGTGCCCGCCGCATGAACCTTTTAATCGAATTCTTATTTTCCCAACTGGCAAAGAAATATCATCAAAAATTATCAAAATATGCTCAGTAGTTATTTTATAAAAATTCATAAAATCCAAAACTGCAGTTCCACTTAAATTCATATATGTCATGGGTTTTAAAAAATAAATTTTCTTATCTTCAAAATTTTTTTCATAAAATATGTTAATGTCAAATTTTTGAGGAATCCCTAAATTCATTGCTTCCAAACACATAAAGCCTGCATTATGGCGAGTTTTTTTGTATTGTTCACCGGGATTTCCAAGCCCTACAACAAGGAACTTTTCCACTAGGCACCCCTTTTCATTTTTAGTTTTTTAGAAATCATCTTTTTGATTTCAGATTCACTCGTACTAAACGAATTTAAACATCTTGAGGCAAAAGAATACATCCCATGAAAATCGCTCCCACCTGTAGTTAAAAGTCCATATTTTTTGGTAATTTTTGATAATTCTTCGGCAAATTTTGGCGAAATGCTTGGGTGATAAATTTCCAGCCCATCAATTCCAAGCCCTATTAAATAAGGAATCGTATCTTTTAAGTCGCTTTCTTTTGGATGAGCTAAAATAGCTAATCCTCCTGCCTGATGAATTTGTGAGATTACTTCCTCAGGCTCACAATATTCGGTATTTACTTCAAATCCCGAATTATCGTTGAATATTTTTTTGTAAATTATTGAATAAATTGGCATAACACAGCCACTATCCATTATGGCCTGAATTATATGATTTTTAAAAATATTCGAACTCCCGCGTGATTTATTTAAAACAGTATCTAAAGATATAGGGTAATGATTTGAAATTTCTTCAATAATTTTAGTATTTAATTTTTTTCTGGCTTTATTGTTTTTCAAACATATTCCTTCAAGTCTGTCGGTTTTATCACACATATAGCATAAAATATGAAGTTCTTTTTGGATATTTTTGCTAAAAGAAGAAATCTCTGCGCCCAAAATGATATTTAGCCCGTATCTTCTTCCCAAAACAATTGCTCTTTTTGCACCAGCAAAAGTGTCGTGGTCTGTAATTGAAAGACTTTTAATTCCCATTCTTCTGGCAATGAATATTAATTCTTCCACACTTGCGGAACCATCCGAAATTTTTGTATGGCAGTGTAAATCAGTTGACACATTAACCTCCTGTTTTTAATCCCTGATTAATATTGTTCTTATTATATCACATTTTCGAAAAAAGTCAACAGAAAAACTTTTTTCGGAATAGCCAGAGAAAATTTTAAATTTTTGAAATAAATGATTTATTTTAATCAAAATCGCAATAATCTCTCCTGCAGTGCCGGAGAGA
The DNA here is from genome assembly GCA_017448285.1 of Clostridia bacterium. Lineage (GTDB taxonomy): Bacteria > Bacillota > Clostridia > Oscillospirales > Acutalibacteraceae > Improbicoccus. The sequence continues at coordinate 8,139 of JAFSLT010000008.1, read as the reverse complement.
GCACTTCCGATTTAGTTTTTAAGTTTCAAAAGGAATCTATTGAAAGTTTACTTTTTTCTCCTTTCACTCTTTTGACTTTGTCTGCCTTTTTTAATATTTCTAATACTTTCTCAAATATTTTCTTTTTTATTCCTGTTAATCTTATACCATTAGTTTCAAAAGAAGTCTACTTAAAAAGTCGGGAGTGCAAATCAAATGTGTTAATGATATAAATGATATAATAGAGAAATGGGGAAAAATGAGATGCACACGATATTCTAAAAATCACTTTTTTCTCCACAATTTATTTAACACACTTTTTTGCACTTCCTTCAATTTATGCGCAAAAGCTTCCAGGAAAGTGTCCAAATCGAACATTTGATCCCTTATTTCGGTTAACAAGCTCTTCTATAATATGTAAATACAAATTTTAAGATGTTTCTGACATAAAAAGTGTATCTATACCATTAAAACAACGGCGCAAGCGTATTTTTTACAATGCGATAGGCTTACTTTGAATTCAAATTTTTCATATTTTTTTTTTAAATCGCCAAGTAAAAATATTTCAGGCTGCCTATTTTGATTGTTTAAAATTTTTACCATTTTAAAATCCGATATTTTTTCTATTCCAGTTCCGATGCATTTAAAAAAAGATTCTTTTGCGCAATATCTTGCAGCTATACTTTCAAAAATATTTTTTTTTAAAAAAGTTTGTCCAATTTCGTCACTGCAAAAAATTTTGTCCAAAAAAAATTTATTTTTTTTGATGATTTTTGTTATTCGTTCTATTTCTATAATATCAATTCCAATATTCATAGCTTGAGTATATCATAATTTTTGAAAAAAATAAAATTGTCCCTTTTATTGAGCATCTCTGGGCCAACCTCAAACGCTATCTTAAACATTAGATTTCTTTCGAAACTTAAAAATTAAATCGGAAGTGCACTCTCCGGCGCCTACGGAGAGAGTATATATTACTGGTTTCGAAAGAGTCTGTTTTTCCCGACACCACTAGAGAAAACCATAATAATTCGACTTTATATTTCATTTTTTGACTTTTAATTTGTATAATTTGAACAAAAAAATTGACTTTTTATATTTATTATGTATTATTATACACAAGGGCTTAGCCCTTAAATTAAATTGTGAGGTGATAATTATGGTAGAGGTTAAATTAGGTTATAGTGGCCGTGTTCTTAAAACAGTAAATAAAGATGCTTATATAGGAATTCACAAAACAGTTGCACAATTAATGAAAAATAACAAAATTTGTATTGCCTTTGACGTTAAAAATTGTGAATTTACTTTTGTGGGGTTTGATGAGCTAAGTGGTGGGAGGCCAAACTTTCCGGGTTTTAAGCAAACAGCTCTAGGCAAAAAAATGATGCAAAGAGATGCTGATACACCAATTAAAAGCAATTATCTTTTTTTAAAACCTTTTAAAATTTTAATGAGTAGTAAAGCAGATAATTTTTTTAAAACTCAAAATATTTTTTGGGCAGAAGGCAAAATTAATAAAACTAAGAAATTTCAATTAGACAATGATATAATTGAGCAAGACTCTGGCATAAAAAAGATCAATGGGAAAATAATTGAAGAAGAAAGTAATATAAAAGGTGTTAGTGTAAAGAAAACTAAAAGTTTAAGCGAAGTTTTGGGCAAAGGAACAATCTGGTGCTTATGCCCAAGAGAAATGGAAAAACGCACTTTGGCTGCAACTAATCCGGATGAAGTTCAAGACTTAATAGAGAACATGGAGAAAAAAATAAAAGAAAAAGAGGATAATTCAAAAACAGAAGATTTACAGAAATTAAAGAAAGACTGTCAGTCATATGTATCTATAATGAAAAGTGAACTCGCGAAGTTAGATGATATCAAATTTTTTAAGGAAAGCTGTGAGCTTTCGTCTCAAAGTTAAAAAATGTATTGATTAAAACGGCAGGCACTACAATTATGAAAAATTAGAATATCATTAATTAAAAAAATTAATTGTATTGCTTGCCAGTATGATTAGGAGTTGATGTATATGTATAAAAAACTCAAAGATGAAAAAATGCTCGATTCTGTTGCCGGTGGTTTGTATACTCCAGCCGAAAAAAATCAAAAGGGCGATTTTGCCATGAAAGATAATTTGATAACGAAGAAAAAAATTTTGGAAAACTTCAAGCAAAAAAAATTTTTTACCGAATAAGTCTTGCATATTTTTTACTGGTGTGATACAGTAGAAAAAAGTTTTGGAGTATTCTTTCAAAGCTGAGAAATTAAAGAAAGTTATAAATGCCGGTATATTGGGAATCCTCTCCGGCGTCGCCGGAGAGATATATTGTATAAATTTGAGAGGTTTTTATGAATAGTTTGATGGATATTGTAGAAAAAGATTCTATCATTGAGAATCGTCCGAAGTTCAGCGTAGGCGATACAATTAGTTTAAAAGTGAGAATCAAAGAAGGTAGCAAGACAAGGATTCAGCTATTTGAAGGAATTGTTATTGCCATGAAAGGTTCGGGTGTTTCAAAAACTTTTACGGTAAGAAAAATTTCCGGCGGCGTTGCTGTGGAGCGCTTGTTTCCCATCAATTGCCCAAGTATTGAGGGGATTGATATTAAAACTAAGGGTAAAGTAAGGCGTGCAAAGCTTTATTATTTAAGGAACAAAGTCGGAAAAGCTTCTAAGGTCAAAGTTAAAAATTAAAATTTTATAAATATGGTAAGAATAATTTGCGAGGTGATTATACTTGGAAAACGATAACAAAGATTGTAATGATAAAAAACATGAATTTTCAGTTGAAGGCAGTGAGCTATCTAATTTTTTGTTCGAATCTGCCGAGGTTGCCGCACAATCATTTATATTTATTGTTTTTATACTTGTGTTCGTCTTTCGTATTTTTACGGTTCAAGGCAGTTCGATGTTCAGTACGCTGCAAGACGGCAACAAAGTTGTTGTTTGGCAGTATAATTATCAGCCGACGCGTGGTGACATCGTGGTTATCTCGAAATATGGCAAACTTGATGAATCAATCATAAAAAGAATTATCGCTCTGCCCCGTGACAAGCTTTATATTGATTTCAAAACTTCATCTGTTTATGTTAATGGCAAAAAACTTAACGAATATTATATAAATGAGCCTGAATTCGGTCCGGATGACGGTAAAATTCCGGAAGTCGTTCCTGAAGGATATATTTTTGTAATGGGTGACAACAGAAATCATTCCTCCGACAGCAGGTCGACTTATGTAGGTTTAGTACCAATTGATAAAGTAGTCGGTCGAGCATTTTTCCGTTATTTCCCATTTAATAAAATCAACAAACTTGAAAGTGCTAAATATTAGAGATGAAGTTTGATGTCAATTGGTTTCCTGGACACATGGCAAAATCGCTGAGAAAACTCAGAGAAATTGCAAAATTTATTGATTTTTTTTTCGAAATTGTTGATGCCAGAGCTCCTATCAGTTCTCGCGGAGATAATTTTGAAAAAATAATTAATTCTAAGCCCAGAATTATAGTTTTAAATAAATCCGATCTTGCAGATGATAAAATTACCAATAACTGGATTACTTATTTTAACAATTTAAATATCCCAGCTATGAAATCGAGTAAGAATTTAATTCCAAAAGCATGTATTAATAATTTAATAAATAAATTTGAAATCAAAAAAAAGTTTGGTAAAATAAAATGTGCAGTGATTGGCGTGCCGAATGTCGGAAAATCGTGTTTTATAAACAAAATTTTGGGCAGTAAAAAACTCAAAATTGAAAATAAGGCAGGAGTTACCAGAAATTTAAACTGGATTTCTTGCGAAAATTTAGAAATTTGTGATACTCCCGGGATTTTAACTCCAAAAATTGATTCTGAATTTGCTAAAAAAATATCATATTTAGGGCTTATAAAATCGGAAATTTTAAATACTGAAGAAGTTGTGATGAATTTAATTTCTGATTTAAATTATAAAGAATCGCCGGAAAAATTTTTACATAATTTTGCACTATCAAACGGCTGTGTGTCTAAGGGCGGCGAGGCTAATCTTGAGCGCGCCGCTGTTTTGTTCTTAAAAAATTTTCAAAATGGAAAATTAGGAAAAATAAGTTTGGAGGTCCCAAATTAATAAGTTATATCCATTTGATATTGAGTTAAAAAAAGAAAAAAAAATATTAAATTTGTGTGGCGTTGATGAAGTCGGACGCGGCCCTTTGGCGGGTCCGGTTTACGCTTCGGCGGTTATTTTTCCTGATTTTGAAATCGAACAAGTTAATGATTCAAAAAAATTATCGGCTAAAAAACGCGAAAATATTTTTGAAATTTTACAAAAAAATAATGCAATTTACTCAATTGGCACTGCAACTGTTGAAGAAATCGATAAAATTAATATTTTAAATGCTACAAAATTAGCGATGACGAGAGCTATTGAAAATTTAAACTTAAAGCCTGATTTGATTTTGGTAGATGGTAATTTTGCGCCTAATTTTGATATTAAATGTCAAAATATAATAAAAGGCGATTCCATCTCTTATTCGATTGCTTGTGCTTCGATTATTGCAAAAGTTTTAAGGGATAAATTTATGTGCAGTTTGCATGAAAAATTTTCTTGTTATGATTTTATTAATAACAAAGGTTATGGAACTCAAAAACACATTGAAGCAATAAAAAAATTCGGACCTTGCATCTATCACAGAAAATCATTTTTAAAAAAGATTTTAATATGAACATAGGTAAAAAAGGCGAAGAAATTGCAAAAAATTATTTATTAAACAAAAAATTTAGTATAATAAAACAAAACTATCACAGTAAATTTGGCGAAATTGACATAATTTGCGAAGATAAAGAATATATTGTTTTTGTCGAAGTCAAATCAAAATTTTATTTAAGCTTTTCAAATTTGTCAGAACGAGTTGACTATATAAAACAGCAAAAATTTTTAAAAACTGTAAAAATTTATTTATCCGAAAATATTACAGAAAAACAACCCAGAATTGATGTTATAGAAGTAACAATTTTTAAAAATAAATATAAAACTAATCACATCGAGAATGCATTTTAATTTTAAATAAAAACTTCTCTCCACCGTCTATGGAGAGATTGTGCATCTGATTTGTTTTCATATAAAAAATAAATTTAGGTTATAATCTAAGTTTAATTTTATTTTCTTTGTATCCTTTTAACAATCATACTTAATAACATTAACATTAAGCCAAATCCGCTTATTCCAAATGAAATATTTGATAAGTTTGTCATCCCCATTTTGCCTAAAAACACTGCGACAAATGTAAAAAAAACATCAATTAACAATGATATGTCCTCAATTATTTCTGCTTTGTGACCTTTTTCCCTTTTTTCTTGCATTCTAATTCACCTCCTATAGAATATGAAAATTTCTTCGATGCTATCATAAAAATATTTTTCCTAGTCACCTCCTACAAAATATACTGTCTATCTTAAAGATTGTATTTCTAGAAGTCAAGTAAAAACAAAGAAATCATTCATTTTGCAATTTTATTTACTAAGATAATTATAAATTACACATGATAAAAATCCTATAATTCCCGCGACTATCAAATATTGAACTCCCCAAAGGCTTGGCAAAACCAGCGAAAATAAGCCCCCATAAAACATAAAAATAAATATAAAACTTAAAGTCAAAAAAACAAATATAAATGCCCTGAAAAAATTGAGCGGCTGGCATATCTTCCAAAGCAGCAAAAATCCAATTATTGCAGTGGTTGCAACGGATATACTCGAATATATTTCTTGAGGAATATTAAATAAAGATTTCGCTAAAAAACAAAGAATTATATTTATGCATATTGCAATCGCCGCTGGAACCGAAACTTTTATTATATTTGAAAATAACGATTTTTTTATCTCCGAGGCATTAGGTTCAAGTGCCAGTAAAAATGATGGAATTCCGACTGTGAGCGAACTTATCAAACTCATTTGAATTGGCGTGAACGGATAAGGAATGGAAAAAAATACCAAAAGTACTGTTAAAATTGCTGAATATATAGTTTTTACCAAAAATAAACTCGAAGTTGTTTGAATATTGTTAATTGCACGTCTGCCTTCAAAAACGGCATCTTTTATGGCGGAAAAATTCGAATTCATGAGTATTAAGTGCGAAATTTCTCTTGCCGCACTGCTGCCCGAAGCCATTGCTACCGAGCAATCGGCTTCTTTTAAGGCTAAAATATCATTTACACCGTCACCGATCATTGCAACTCGTTTGCCTTTTGCTTTCATCGCTATAATTATTTCGCGCTTTTTTTCGGGAGTCACGCGTGCAAAGATAGAATATTTAGAAACAGCTTTGAAAATATCCGATTTTTTTTCAAGTTTACTCACATCAATCGCTTTATCATAATTTTTAATTCCAACAGTTTTTGCAACCTTTGAGATTGTATCGGCGTTATCGCCGGAGATAATTTTTACATCTACGTTGTTATCTTCAAAATAATCAATAGTTTCGATTGCGTCCTTGCGAATTTTATCGCTCAAAATAACTATTCCCAAAAGATTTATGTCGCTTGGCATATCATCTTTTGTAACTTCGAATTTTGAAAATGCTATCGAAAGAACTCTGTAATCAGAATATTTTGAAATTAGTTTTTCAAATTTATAAAAATTATCTTTAAAAATAAATTCCGCAGAGCCCATTATAAAACTGCCAATATTTTTTATAAAAACCGACGAAAATTTTCGGTGTGAAGCAAACGGAACCACGGAACTTATTTTATATTCGCATTTTTTTGTGCCGAATTTATTTCTTATTGCATTAAAAGTATCATTGCCGGATTTAAAAGCCGCAGATAGAATTTCGAGTGCATTTAAAAGTTTAGCATCACCATGATCGCCAACTTTTATGTTATCTGACAGTAAATTTTTATAAGAAATCGCACCTTTTACTTCAAATTTTCCTTCGGTTATAGTCCCGGTTTTATCTAGGCAAAGCGTATCGATGCGCGCTAAAGATTCAACGGAATAAACGTCTTTGGCTAAAATCTTTTTTTTTGCAAGTCTTGTAGCGCCCAGAGCTAAAACTGAACTCGTAAGCAGTGCCAGACCCTCGGGAATCATACCGATAAGCGCTGCACTGGTTGCAAGAGCCGCAGTAGAATAATCATAATTGCTGCTTTTCATTTGGCTCAAAAAAAAAGGAATTCCAACCGGAACAATAATGAACGAAACGAGTTTTATAATTTTTTGCACGGCAACCATGATTTCTGATTTTGCCGAATGAATGTTCTTAAGTCCTCGAGAAATTTTGGCAGAATATGTGTATTTGCCCACTTTATTGGCAATTGCAATTATTTTGCCACTTACTATAAAACTGCCCGAAAGTAAAGAATCGCCGGTTTTTTTGGTTATAAGGTCGGCTTCTCCGGTCAAAAGCGATTCATTAACTTCGCAAGTGCCCTCGCCGATAATACAATCGACCACAACTTGATCGCCAGCATTTAAAATAATTACATCATCTTTTACAATATCGTGCGGATTTATATTTATTTTTTCAGAATTTCGTATAACAGTACTGTTTGCAGACGAGATAAGTTTTAATTTTTCGGTAGCGGCGCTGGCTCGTAATTCTTGAATTAAACTTATCAAAGAGTTACTTAGAACAATAAACATGAACATAAGATTTTTAAAAGAACCGGTAAAAATTATCATTATTGCCAAAACAAAGTTTATAAAGTTAAAAAGCGTAAAAAAATTCTTTTTAAAAATCTCCGAAGCCGGTTTAGGTTTTACGGAACTATCAATATTTTTTTGTCCGTTTTTTTCGCGCTCCAGCACTTCATTAAAACTTAGGCCAGATTTTAACCTGAAATTTGTCTTCTTTTCTTTTAAAATAATGTTCAAAAGCCCTCCAAAACATTTGCAATTTCATACTATTTTACTCCTATTACTCTAAATAAACAACAAGTTTGCTACTAGCGCGATGCGAAACACGAAAAGATTTTTCCGGCATCGCCGGAAAGATTACTGTATATTTCAAATAAACAACAGGATTGTATTGTCACGATTCAAAATACGATCATGTGCTAAAGCAGTTGAAAGGCAGAAAAATAAATGATAAGATGTAAGTGGAGGATGAAGGAATGGTAGTAATAAAGATAAAATGCGTACATTGCCAGAGTAAAGAAATAGTAAAAATGGGATATCAAAAAAATGG
>JAFSLT010000072.1 GCA_017448285.1 Clostridia bacterium | reverse complement strand
TTATTTTCCTGTTCATTTTCTTCAGCTTTAAATGGGTTTTCCAAATCTTTAAGTTTTATATTTTTAGAAAATTTATAATCTTCAACACCTCCGTGGTCACGATAAACAAAACTACTAATAGAAACAACATTATCATTTTCCCATTCGATACTATATCTGACGTATCCCGCGAAAAGACAAACAAAATTTCTGGTATCGTTATCATCGTCATAATTCTTAATCTCGATGTAATCAATTTTAAGTTTACTTTCACAAATACTAATCAAATTACCAAAAGTTTGCTCATTTATTGTCATTTTTTCATTAACTACTTTTTTAAACACTGCCAATATAGCATCTTTCATCTCTCCACTATCAGCCTTTAATATACCTTTATCTTTTGCTTGTAACAAAGCATCGTCAATCATTTTTTCATTGTGTTTTTTAATTTCTTCATTACCTGCGTCAAAATTTTTAATTTTCTTCGCGAATATCATTGACTCATTGATATTTTCTTCAGTAAATGATCTACCGTCGCCCTTAACATTTAAATTATTCTTCAAATTAATAATTGATTCAGCCGTAATATCAAGATCAACATCATTTTTTAAAGCATCTTTATCATCAGGCTTTTCATCCTTCTTCTTGTTGCGCACCAAACCCCAAATAGTAAACCCGGCTGCCGTAGCAACCACAAGCGCCGAAGCAGCTATTACCAGCGGTTTAAAAAATTTTCTTTGGGTAATAGGAGTCGTCACCTGTGTTCGCCCAAGGCTTTGCGGTGATTTGGCACCCGAATTTTTATTTATCGAAACACCAGAAGACTGAACAGTTAAATTTTTATTATTAAAACTTTTTGTCTCCATTGCCTGAGAATTACCCCCACTAAACAATGCACTCAAAAGCATCATTGCAACCTTTCCACTCCGTCTACGATTAAATCCACTCATAAAATTTTCTCCTAAATTAAAATTATTTAATGTAATCTAACCTGATCGATTTACTCATCATTATAATTCAAATATTCATTTTTGTCAAGCTTTTTTGCATTAATCCGAAAATTTTTTTATTTGCGAAAAACTTCTTGGATAAATTTTTGGAGTACTTTTAATTTTTTGAATAAATATTAAATATCTGATACCGTAATTCTCAGGCAATAAAATTTGTTCTATTTTATTAATTTTGCATCCTAATTTTTGTATAATATCTATAGAATTTTCAAATTCAGCTTCAAAACTAGGCCCTTTCATAGCAATAAAAATTCCGTTAATTTTTATAAACGGAATACATAATTCCGCAAGAATTCTTAAATTTGCAACAGCACGAGAAACACAAATATCAAATTTTTCACGATAATTTAAATCTTTTGATAAAATTTCCGCACGATTATTTATAACATCAAATTTAATTTTTAAAATATTAGATAAATCTTTTAAAAACTCACATTTTTTTTTAGAACTTTCTACCAAAGTTAATTCAATATCCGGATTTGATATCTTCAGCGGCACACCCGGAAAACCTGCGCCGGAACCAACATCAATTAATTTACATGAATTTTGCAAAAATCTTGAAATAGTTAAACTATCAATAAAATGTTTAATAAAAATTTCGTTTTTGTTAGTTATTGCAGTCAAATTTATTTTTTTATTATATTCAATCAAAAAATTATAATAATTTTCAAATAATTTCAGTTGAATATTGTTTGAATTTATTCCAATTTGGTTAAATTTTTGGCTTAAAAAATCCATTTTTTAGACTTCCTGCCTTTTTAACTTTTCAATCCAGATTATAAGCGTAGCAATATCTGCAGGAGTTATTCCGGGAACATGTTGTGCTTGAGATAAATTAATGGGATTAATTTTTGATAATTTTTCGCGCGCTTCGAGTCGCAAATTTATTATATTCATGTAATTAATATCTTCAGGAATCAAAATCTTTTCAAGTCTTGTAAGTTTTTTTATTTGCTGCATTTGGCGCTTAATATAACCCTCGTATTTAATTTCTATTTCAACTCTATTTGTTATACTATTTGGTAAATCCGGAGAATTTTTATCGATTTTTTGAATTAAATCGTATTTTACTTCAGGTCTTCGTAAAAAAGTTTCTAGATTTACAGCTTCGCTAATCGGCAAAATTTTAGAATCTTCAAGAATTTTATTAACTTCAAAACTTGGCTTAATAAAAACTTTTTTTATTCTATTTTTTTCTTTTTCTTTTAAGAAAATTCTTTTTTCAAATTTTTCAAAATACTCGTCAGTAACGAGCCCAATTTCTTTCCCAATCGGCGTCAAACGCTCGTCGGCATTGTCAACACGCAAAAACAGGCGATATTCAGAGCGTGCAGTGAGCATTCTATACGGGTCGTTTACGCCTTTGGTAGTAATATCGTCAATAAGCGTGCCAATATACGAATTCGCGCGGCTTAAAATTAATTTTTTTTTGTTAAAAATATGCATAGCGGCATTGATTCCTGCAACTAAGCCTTGAGCTGCAGCTTCTTCATAGCCCGAGCTTCCGTTCAATTGCCCGGCACTGAAAAGCCCTGGCATATTTTTTATTTCAAGCGTCGGAAAAATACAAGTCGGGTCGATAATATCGTATTCTATTGCATAACCAGGACGTGTTATAACGCAATTTTCGAAGCCGATTATAGTTCGCAAAAATTTTAACTGAATTTCTTCCGGCATAGACGAAGACATGCCATAAAGATAAATTTCATCGCTTTCGATTCCACAGGGCTCAACAAAAATTTGATGTCTTTTTTTATCAGAAAATCTTACCATTTTGTCTTCGATACTCGGGCAATATCTCGGCCCTGTTGCATGAATTTTATGACTGTACATAGGGGAAGTTTCAATATTTTTAAGTATTATTTCTTTAGTTTTGTCGTTGGTCCAAGCGATATGGCAAACCAGCTTATTTTCACCGGGATTTTCAGTCATATACGAAAACGGAGTAACAACTGGGTCGCCTGGTTGGATTTCGAGTTTATCAAAATTTATGCTTGATTTTAAAATTCTTGCCGAAGTACCTGTTTTAAATCTTTTAGTATTAATTTTTAATTTTTGAATATCGTCTGTTAAATATTGTGCTGCAAAAACACCGTCAGGGCCGCTATTATTCGAAATATCGCCGATATGTATTTTGCCATTTAAAAAAGTACCTGTTGCAAGAACTACGGCTTTGCATTTATATTTCGTACCCAAATTAGTATTTAAAATCCAAAAATTATTAAATTTAAACATGCCTGTAATTTCACACTGATGAATATGCAAATTTTTTTGAGTTTCCAGTTTATGCTTCATAATAATTTTATATTGATTTTTATCGACTTGAGCTCTGATAGACTGCGCCGCCGGGCCTTTGCTGGCATTTAAAATTTTGCTGTGCAAAAAACACACATCGGCAGTCTTGGCCATTTCGCCACCGAGTGCGTCGATTTCTCGAACCAGTGTGCCTTTTGCAGTGCCGCCTATAGACGGGCTGCATGGGCAATTGCCTATTGAATCTAAATTTATGGAAAAAACTATAGTTTTGGCGCCAAGTCTAGCTGCTGCTAAACTCGCTTCGATTCCCGCATGACCTGCGCCGACTACTGCAACATCATATTCCATAAAAAAATTCAAATTATTTTTCACTTCCTATATATTTTTGTTATTTCCCAACACAGAATTTTTCAAACACCGAATCTACGATTTTAGTTTCGAGATTTTCACCTGAAAATTCGCATAAAATTTCAGCAGATTCTTTTAAAATATCGGCAAAAATATCTCTTGGCACAGATTTTATTTTATCAATCGCATTTTCTAAATTTTTTTGTGCTCGCAATAAAACATTATACTGCCGTTCGCTCATGATAATCAAATTTTCGTTTTGAAAAGCACCAAAATCGATAAATTCTTCTATTTTTTTCGATAAATTATCTATTCCTGTTCCGTTTTTGGCCGAAATTAACACAAAATTTTTTATATTTAATTTTTTTAATTTTTCTAAATTATAATTAGAATTAATATCTGATTTATTTATAATAATTAAAATTTTATTTTTATCAAAAGAATTAATAATTTTAATTTCTTCGTCAGTAATTTCACGAGAAGCATCAAGCATAAATAAAATTAAATCTGAAATTTCGGCAATTTCTTTTGATTTTTGAGTTCCTATTTGCTCGATTTTATCATTAGTTTCGCGAATTCCTGCAGTATCTATCAAAACAATCGGAATATTATTTAATATTATACTTTCTTCGATGGCATCACGAGTAGTTCCGGCAATATCAGTAACTATCGATTTTTCTTTTTTTGATAAAAAATTCATAAGCGTAGACTTGCCAACATTAGGGGCGCCAAGTATTGCAACCTTTAAGCCGTTTTTTATAACACAGCCTATCGAATAACTTTTTATCAAATTATTTAATTCAGAATTTATATTTTCAAGTCTTAAAATTAATTGATTATTATCAAGTTCCGGCACATCTTCGTCTGAATAATCAATTTCGGCATTCAAATCTGACAAAATATCAAAAAATTTATTTTTAATTTTATTTATTTTTTGACCCAAAAAGCCGCAATAAGCCGAATAATTTATTTTTCTTGCTTTTTCATAATTAGACGAAATAAGCCCCATAACAGATTCAGCTTTGTCAAGACTGATTTTTTTATTTAAAAAAGCGCGTTTAGTAAATTCTCCGGGTCCTGCCATTACGGCTCCCGAACTTAAAAGAGCTCTTAATATAGACTTAGTTATAAACATACTGCCGTGGCAAGAAATTTGTGTGATATCTTCACCTGTATAACTTCTTGGTGCTTTAAAAACAGTAACAATTACTTCATCGAGTGTGTTATTTTCAAAAATAATATTACCGAGCTTGCAAGTGTAGCCATTCATGTTTTCAAGTAAAGTCCCATCATGAGCCCTAAAAATTTTTTGTGTGATTTTTATCGCGTTTTCGCCAGAAACTCTTACAACGCTTATTCCGCCTATTCCATACGGAGTTGAAATTGCCGCAATAGTACTCATTTTTTATCCTTTTTTATTAATTACTTTAATTTCTTAATTTTTCACGTATAATATCAGCACATTTGATATTCCCAGCGCCCATATGCATAATTACGTCGCCTTTTTTTATATTTTTTTTAAGGAATTCAGCGATTTCATCAAATTCTTTTATTACAATCGCATTTTTGATTTTTGCAGCCAGATCTTCAGATTTTATATTATAGATATTTTTCTCTCTGACGGGCAAAATATCTGTTATTATAACACGATCCGCCATAGAAAGACACTCTACAAATTCGTCGAATAAAAAATAAGTTCTCGAATATGTATGCGGCTGAAAAACGACCCAAATATTATTAAAATTCATTTTTTTGACAATATTAAGAGTCGCTCTAATTTCAGCCGGATGATGAGCATAATCATCAAAAATTTTCACGCCGTTTATTTCTTCCAAAAATTCAAACCTGCGTTTGGCACCTTTAAAATTTTCAATTCCTTTTACTATATTTTCAAAATCAACACCGACATAATAACATGCAGCGAACGAAGCCAGTACATTCAATACGTTGTGCTCTCCAAAAATATTTAATTTTATATTTGAAATTTTTTGATTATTATGGAAAATATCAAATTTGTAACGGCAATCATCGCAAAGAGCAATATTTTTTGCAGTAAATTCGGCGTTATTTTCTATGCCATAATAAACAATTTTTTTGTTTGTTAATTTCTTAGAAATTTCATAAGAATTATTATCATCTTTATTTATTATAACTATTTCAGATTTTTTGGCGAATTTAAAAAAAGACTTTTTTTCGTTTTCGATATTTTTAAAATAATCTATATGTTCAAAATCTATATTTAATATAACGCCTATTTTTGGGTCTAAATCTAAAAAACTATCAAGATACTCACACGCTTCGCAGACTGCTATATCAGACTTTCCAAGCCGGCTGTTGCCTCCGATTTTATCAAAACAAGCCCCGATAATCGCAGTCGGATCTTTGGCAGAATCCATTAAAATACTTGTTATCATAGAAGTCGTGGTAGTTTTTCCATGAGAACCCGACACAGCAATTAAATTTTTAAAATCTTTGGTAATTAGCCCCAAAAACTGGCTTCTGCTTAATATTTTAATTTTTAATTCTGACGCCTTAATAATTTCGGGATTATCTTGCTTAACAGCTCCTGAATACACAACCAGTTTAATATCTTGCGTAATATTATTTTCTGAATGTCCGATATAAATTTTGGCGCCTTTTTTTGATAAATTTTCTAAATTTTCAGAATTTACCACATCAGAGCCGCTGATTTTATAACCTTTTTCGATAGCAATACATGCCAGCGCAAACATTCCGGCACCGCCGATGCCAATAAAATGTATCATTATTCTCCTTTTTTGTTAAAAAAACTTTTTCTTCTTTTAGCTCTTTTGGCCTTTTTGCCAACTTTAGCACTGCTTACGCCTGTAATTATAACGATTACAAGAAGTATAGCACCGGCAATTACAAGCAGCATTGATATAATGCCCTTTATTATATACTCTTTTTTCCTAGAATTTTCCCTGCTTGGAATATTACTTTTAAAATCATCCGGCTCTTCGTTTGGAACTTCCGGCAAATAATTGCTTGTGACGGGAGTTTCGGGTTCTTTTTTTTCGTTTTCTTCAGCATTTGATTTTTTTTCTTTTGACTCTTCAATTTTTTTAGTTTTTTTCTGCTCAGTTTGTTCTTGATTTGCCTCTTGCTTTCTTTCTTTATTTTTTAAAATTCGAGTTATATTTTCCACTTCCGCTTTTTTTTCTTCTTGCGAAACAGGGGGCGCGGCTGGCTTATTTTCGTGCATATTCTCCTGTGGGGGCTCCGGCTTTGGCTTCGGTTCAGGAGGCGATAATTCGTTTGGAACATTCGACCTCAAATGTTCCGAATCCGGCGCGCTAATGTCCGGATTTTCATTTTGCGCAAAACTCACTCCAAAACAAAATAAATTTAAAATAAATACTAACAATAATAGCTTATTAAGTCTCAATTTCAACGCTCCCAAAAATATATTATGCAAATTATATATCAACACATAAAATTTTTCAAGTGTTTTGTGATAAAATTATTTAAAAAAATCATAAAAAAATCAAAACTGAATCTATTTTTTAGTCCTGTAAAAACAAAATTAACAGCACTTTCTGCTAATGACACAACATATTCCAAAAATGAATCTTTACTACCTAAGATTATATATCGAATATTGTGTTCTGCAATAATCAATCCCAAAAATAGCATCAAAAATATTTCGGATATAACCATAGATACAAAAAAATACTTCAAATTATTATACTTTTTGCTAGATTTCAATCCTTTCTCCTATTTTGCAAATTTTTTTAAAAAATAAAATATAGATTCGCCGAGCATTTGTGCAGCAAGTTTTGATTCTTCCAAAGTATTAGCATCACTCCCAACTTCTATCAAAATCGCGCCCGAAGTCATATTTTGATTATAAACTACATTTTTTATAATTAATTCTCGAGTAAGCCCCGGAAATTTTTCTTCGCAAACATTTTGCAAATTTAATGCAAGCGACAAGTTTTTCTCCCAGTGTGAAAATTTAAGTGATTTATCAATTCCACATCCGCAAACAAGCATAATCTGTGCAGCTTTTTTATTATTTTTCGCATGAAAAACAGGTTTAATTCTTCCGGTTTTGTCATCACCGATGCTATCTCTATGCAAATCAATAACAATCGGGATTTTTGGATATTTATTAATATATTTTTTAACAGTCGCAGCACTTCGCTTATAAGCTCCGTTATAGCTTGGAAAATCGTGCACAGTAGTATCATGAATCACCGATATCCCACTTTTTTTTAAAGTCTCGGCAAGTTTTTTGCCGACCGCAACAATATTTTTGTCATTATCTTGAGTTCGAGCATTAAAACCTTTTGGAACAACCCCATTATCTTTTTCCATGTAGCCTTCTGACGTGTGAGTATGATATATTAAAACCAAAGGAACTTTTTTATTTTTTATTGAAAATTTTGGTTTTTTATTTAAATATTTATCAAAATTTATTTCTCTTCCGGTTTTATTTTTTATGTAAAAATTACTGCACTTTGTTCCAGATTTTCCAAATTGCGTTTCTAAAATTTTATAGCTTGTAAAATTTTCTGAAGAACTTGAAAAGCAAGATTTATTTTCACTTTGCGAATTTTTTTCATATTTTTCGTCTTGTTCACAATTTTCAAATTTATCTAAAAAATTATTTTTTTTACCGGTTTCATAAACCTCAGGAACTGACATTTTAACTGCAAAACAGCAAAATTTATTTAGTAAGCTCGGCCAATTTAATTTATACAATTTAAACGTCACACTAAAAATTGAAAATAATATTATTAGTGAATAAAATATCGAAGTTGAAATTTTTAAAAATTGTGATTTTGTACAAAGCATCGCGCCCCCTCAAACAATTCAGCTTGTACACAATTACTATTTTCAAAAATGACTTTTTATTCCAAACACATAAGTAACTTTCACTTGCAAATGGCAATGCTGTTTATCGGAGAACTCAAGTTATCCTCCAACCAACGGCCGGAAAAAATGCTTTTTTAAGCGTATCTACTGCAGTAGTTAAATGCAATCTTACATTGGAAAATGGTAGCAAATTGCGTTCTTTAGGACCTGTTAACACGAAATAGGAAATAGTAGAATAGCAAACGAAAAGGTGATATAATCAGGGAATGGAAATAACAAAAGAAATGTACGAAAAAATAGCGCATCTGTTTCCCAAGCAAAAAAGTCCGCCAAAAATAAGCA
>JAFSLT010000071.1 GCA_017448285.1 Clostridia bacterium | reverse complement strand
CAACAAAGTCGAACGTCTTTTTCGAAAAATTAAGCGTTTTAGACGTATTTTTACTCGCTATGACAAACTCGATTCTATTTTCCTTTTCTTCATTTACTTCGCTTTTATTTTTGATTCCTTATTTCGTGTTAACAGGCCCTAAACACTTTTGAAACTGAAAAATTAAGCCAAAATAATTCTCTCCGGCGCTAGAGGAAATATCTATCTTTTTTAGCAATGCCGCCATTGCACAAATGGTTTAATTTGTGATAAAATCCTCAAAAATATTGTTTTGGTGATTTTCTAGGAATGATTTTTAAGAATTTATTTTATAAAATTTTAGCAATTATTTTTAGTACGTCTGTTATAGTCTCCGGATTTTTAATTTTTTTTAAAACTTATCCTGATAATTTTATTGCTACAACTGCAGACGCTGCATTATATACCAGTTTAAAATTTTATTCGCAAATAAATAATGCCTTTTCGGAACTTATCGAAGACATAAGGACCTCGAGGGAAGCGCAGGCGAAAATGGATGAATTAAACAAAGAAATAAATAATTTAAGAGAAAAAAGTATAGATTATAATGAAATGAAGCGTGAAAATGAAAGGCTGCGTGAATATTGCGGTGTTAAAGAAAAAAATCCCAACATGCAGTTTTTAAGCGCCGGCGTCATTGGCAGAATTCCGGGAGATTCAAAGGGTACTTTTATAATAGACGTAGGGAAATCCGACGGAGTTTCGATTAATGACACTGTTATAACCGAAAAAGGTCTTGTGGGCAGAATTTCAAGAGTAGGACCTTTTAGCAGTAATGTTAAAACAATTTTATCGCCTGATGCTCAAATCAGTGTAATAGATTCAGAAACAGGAAATATTGGATTAATTTCCGGTTCGCCAGAACTTGAAAAATCAGATTTAACTAAAATGACGCTTATAAAATATAAAGATTCCGTAAATGTTTCTGATACAATAACAACATCGGGCTTAAGCGGAATGTATCCAAAAAATTTGGCAGTTGGCGAAGTTCAATCGATAGAATATGATAACACCAATTCTCATTACTATGCCGTAATAAAACCTTACAATACAATAAGTGAAATAAAAGACGTATTTGTAATAACCGATTTTGCCGGAAAGGGCTTTATGGAAAATTAATTTAACAAATTTGTTAAAAACATTATCTCCGGTGCCGCCAAAAGTACCATTATTTATATTTCTACTTATTGCTTATCGCTGCCATGATATTTTTTGATAATGCTCATTCATATAATTTTTTTCATTATTTCTAAAAATCTATTGACAATTTTTTCCGCTTGATATATAATTAATTCATCGTAATTTGTTGTTACAATAAATTCGGTGTTTGTTTTTTAAATTAATCAGCTAATACAAAATCTGAAAGTGAAATTCAAAAATTTTGTGATAATATTAAAAATATAAGGAGTGATTTTAATGAGAAAATCGGGGAAAAAATTAGCAGGTTTATTAGCAGGTTTATCATTATTTCAAGGTTCAAAATCAGGTGCGAAATTTGTGCATGAACCAATCATGAGCGGGGTAAATTTTTACTCCAAAAATAAAATGGCATTTAGTACAACATCATTAAAACGTTATATTCCTATTGTGGCTTCAATTGCTGCTATTTTGGCTGCAAGCGCTTATGCAGCTTCTGAGTTTTATACTAAAAGTTTAGTTAAAATTAAATTTAGGTTTGCAGGCTCCGGAGATTTACTTTGGAGAAAAGCATTTAAAAATCCTAATGTTGATAATGAGTATGTTACTTCAAATAGTAATTGTGGTTCAGCTTTTTATGAATTTGGCAAACTGTTTTTAGAGCATTCAAAGGATAAATTAATGGAAGATTTGAGGAATTTTGAAGATGTTGCAAAACATACATCGAAAATTACTCAAGAAGATGTGAAAAAAGCTGAAAATTTCTTTGGGTTTAATAATAATTTAAAAATTTTAACATATGATCAATCGACCAACAAATATCTGCTTTATGAGGTAAACCAAGATTCAAAAAGTAAGGATGCGACGAAAAGCTGGTGTGCAGTTGACGATATTTACAGAATTAGAACAACAAATCTTGAAGATAAAAATGAAAAATTTGACGAAATAAATTGCGATACGCCAGAAGAATTAACACGGTTTATAAGCGGAAAATGTGATAATATTTTAGAATATTTTAATTCAGTTGAAGAGAAAGAGTTTCATAAACAACTCAAAAATCAAAAAATCAAAGAAATAAACGACCTTAATTTAGCTAAAATGCTTCAGAAATATGGTAAACTTTTGAAATTGGAACATAAATTGAAAAATGAAACTAGAGAAGTTTGGGTTTGGAAAAAGGAGGTTACTAAAACTAAAAAGTTAAATAATGATTGGTTAAAATCTAAAATACACCAAATTGAATTCACTATACCCGGCCCGCAAGATAAAAAGGGAGTGTTAGATATGGGACAATTTTCGATAATAAGAAATATTGAAAACGGTTATTTTGTTTTAGAAAATGAAATAAACGAGTATTTAGGTAAGGGGGATAAAATTCATGTTTCAGTAAAAGGCCACAGCAGAGGTGGAGTAGCAGCCAATATAGTATTAAATGAAATTGTTAATAAATTCGGAAATAACAACAATATTGAATTCAGTTCAGTAGCTTTTGACCCTGTACCGGGTAATAGTATAGTTTCTAACACAGGTTGGTTAAATATAGGAGGAGTTCAAAAGAAACATAAGGAATATGTAGATGAATATTCTAAAACTAAATTAAATAACGAAAAAAATTCAGCGGTTATTTATACACTAAAAAGTGATTATGAAACATTAGGCCTGGTAAGTAAAAAGGCTTATGTAGATTTTCAACCGCAAAAAATATTTAATTCCAAAGTAACTATAATTTCTGAAATTAATAGTAAAAATGTTCATGGCGTAACAGGACATGGTGTTGGGACGCAATTGGTTGAGAAAGATGAAAATTCAGGTAAATTTCACAAGCGCTATTTTCATTTTGAAGGCAAAAAGTACAGTCAGGGCAATTTATGGCAACTCCCTGCCGGACTGTATTGGGTCGGTAACGATTTTAAACTTAAAAAAATGGATGGCGATAAAAATAAAGAATTTACAGAAGGCAAACTTAAATTTATTGAAAAATCTAAGAGTAATGAAGTTGATACAATGCGAAAAGAATTTTTGGAAACTCTTATAAAGCAACACATGAAGTAACTTTTAAAACCGGTGTAGTATTTAATTTTCCGATTATCATACCTAACAGTAATTCCTCCGATGCCACCGTAAGAAGATGAAACTAAAGATTTATATCATTTCCTCCGGCAGTGCCGGAGGAAAATCTATCTTTTTTTAGCAATGCCTTGTTGGGAAAATAAGCACTTTCTCCACCAGCGCCGGAGAAAATTCTTTTAACAAGTTTATTAAATTAATTTTCCATAAAGCCTTTTCCGGCAAAATCGGTTATTACGAATGTGTCTTTTATTTTACTTCTATGCAATTTTAGGTTATAAGCTAAAGTAGTTTAAAAATACAAAAAGTCGATTTTGGATGGCAAAAAACGCAATAATATCAATTGATTAATTTTCTGGAATTTTTTTATAAACTACCTTATGCCATGACCCAATTTTGCCTCAACTAAGATTATTATCATCTCTTTCATATTTTATCGAAGATAAAGCGCTTAAAATTTGAGTTCTTATATCGTCGGCACCAGAAGCTCCTGCAGGAAGAAATATAACATGATTACCATATTTTGCAAAAGTATTGAGCGCGTCCAAATATTGTTCTGTCAGTAAAATACTCATTATATCTTTTTCACTTAAACCACTGGTTTTTAATTCGTTAAAAGATTCGCTCAAGCCGTCGACGATTGCTTTTCGCTGATTTGCAATTCCTTCACCGTGAAGGCGATCCTTTTCGGCGTCGGCTTCGGCGGCCGTTACTATTTTTATTTTATCGGCGTTTGCAAGCTCCTGCGCCGCACACTTTTGCCTTTGCGAGGCATTTATTGCATTCATTGATTCTTTAACCTGTTCATCAGGCTCGATTGAAGTTATAAGCGTTTTGATGATTATATAGCCGTATTCTGACATTTCGCTAGAAACTGTGTCAAAAACATCTTTAGCAATGTCATCCTTTTTTTCATACGATTCATCAAGGGTATATTTTGGAAGTGAAGATCTAATGGCATCTTCGACATACGATTGTATTTGCGCCGTGGGAGTTGACAATTTATAGTAAGCGTCCGTGACTTTTTTGTTGTCAACCTTGAATTGAACCGCAAGACTAAGAACTACAAAAACATTATCTTTAGTTTTTGTTTCTATTTCAATATCATTTTGATGAACCTTTAAACTGACAGTTTTGGCAATACTATCAATACCAAAAGGCATACGAAAGTGAAGTCCGGCTTCGGCGATTTTGTAAAATTTTCCAAAACGTTCGATTATGCAAACTGTTTGCTGACGAACAATGTAATATGAAGAAAAAAAAGCAGAAATTAAAATTAAAACAGCTAAAACTAAAAGTACCAGTCCGAACTCGAATGAGTATATCACTTAAAAACCCTCCTGTAAATATGTATAATGACACCTGCGTAGTTTAATCATAAAATATAAAAATAAATTTTTCAAGAAGAAACCAAGGGGAATGTCAAAAATCTATTGCTAAACCCAAAGAAAAATGGCATAAAGAAAGAGATGAAATTACACAGTAACGAATTGGGTTGAAAAATCCAAGTCTAAACGTGAAACTCATCTGATTGAAGGTTCAAATAGCAGTATTCGCGATAATTTAGCCAATTTTAATCGTAAATCTAAACGTTTTTTCTAAATCTCTCTCTTTCCTTAACTTTACTTTGCAATTATTCTTTTATAAGCATTTTTTATTAAAAAATATATTTTTCTCTTGTTCTCTTGACAAATTGATTTTTATATTTTATACTTAAGATATAGACGCTCGGTACTTAAGGCACTGTTGGCGTGTGCGCACACATTTTAAATCTTAAATTACAGAGGTGTTTTTTATGAAAAAATCTAGCGGGAAAAAAATCGCGCTTGCACTTGCATGTGCATCAATTTTTGGTGAAAGAACTCAGACTATGAGTACAAACAAACATCAAAGCCCTCAAACCATTGCGGCAGTAGAGGGGGCGACTTTTAATAATAAAATTAAAAAATACGCTATCATAGGTGGTATCGGTGTTGTTGCCGCTGCTGCGATAGGTACTACATTATACTTTTTACTTCGTAATAAAAAACAGGTTAAAAGTAACGAGATCGACGAAAATAAAAATAAATTAAAAGGCAATGATAATGTTGACGAAAAAGAATTCTTGCGCCAAATTGAAACTCAAAAGCTTGAAATAGCAAAACTTGAAAATGAATCGAAAATGCTTGAAAATAAAAGATTACTTATGAAAGCAGATTATCAAATGCAGCGGGAAATAAGGGAAAAGATAAATAAGGAGGAGAGTGAGAGTTACAAAAAAGAATTAGAAAATAGGCGTAAACACCAAAATGTTGAGTACCAAATAAGAATGTTGGAACTCCAAGGGAATGAGAAAAAAAAAGCAAAAGAATATGAAGAAGAAATGCGAAGAATTGAAGAAGAGTTTCAGCGTAACATAATGGCACGACAGGAAAAATTGGATCGTCAAATGGAAAAATTAGAAAGAGAAAGAATAGAACGGGAAGAAAATGAGAAAAAAGAGGAAGAAATGCGCGCAAGAGAAGTAAGAGAACGTCAGGATAAGCACAATGCTGAAATGGAGGAAATGAAAAAGAAAAATCAAGCCCAGAGGGCTGAAAATGAACAAAAACATCAAGAAAACATGAATAAATATAAAGAAAAGTATAAAAAAAGCCTAGAGAAAATTAATAGAAAAAGAGAGGAAGACAATAAGGAATTCCAAAATAAAAAGAATGAAATGAATATGAAACATAAAGAAGCAATGAATAAAATGAATATAGAACACCAAAAAAGAATGAATGAAATAAATGAAATGAATAAAAAATATCAAGAAGACATGAATAAATTTAATGAGCGTAAAAAATTGTTGGAATCGAAAAATAAGTAATGATTGTTGCGACAAATAACAAGAATAAATTAAATGAAATAAAAAAAATACTAACTGGTTACAAAATTTATTCGCTCAAAGAAAAAGAAATTTGTTTAGAAATAGCGGAAGATCAAAAAACTTTTTTGGGTAATGCCAAAAAGAAAGCTATTGAAGTATATAAAATAGCACAAGAAGAAGTAATAGCAGATGACTCCGGGTTATGCATAAATTGTTTAAATGGTTTCCCAGGAGTTATGACACATAGATTTTTAGGTGAAAATGCAACCGACAGAATGAGAAATGAGTATTTAATAAATAAAGCTAATAAATATATTGATAGAAGTGCTCGAATAATTTGTGCTTTAGCTTATTATAACGGTAAAAATATGGTAACTTGTGAAGGTATGTTAAACGGTTTTATTGCAAAAGCCCCAAGAGGCAGCAATGGCTTTGGTTTTGATGAAATATTTGAACTCCCAAACGGGTTAACTCTTGCCGAATTGGCACCTGTTGAAAAAAATAAATTAAGCGCCCGAGCGATTGCACTTAAAAATTTAAAAAAAGCATTAAAAAAATAGATAGACATTCCCTCTGGCAGCGCCGGAGAGAATATTTGGATATTTTATTTTGCTACATTTTTGTGAATTATTTTTCTATCTATTTTATCAATGTCAAAATTAGGTATTGCTAAAATTGTATCGAAGTAATAAATTTATAAAAGATTATATTTATGTAATGAATACAGTAATATAAAAGATTTACATCATTCCCTCCGGCGCCGCCGGAGGAAATATCTGCCTTTTTTTAGCAATACCCAAAATTATTTACCGTTATCTTTTGAAATATCTTCAGGCAAAGATAACATATGTTTTGCAGGTTTTAAAAAGCCATGATGATGCCCGTGATGATGAGGTTCGCCAAAACCGTGGTGCCAATTGCGTTCTGCAACATTATTTATAGCTTCCTGAGCTTTTTCTCTAGATTCAAAACTATCAAGCACTCTCGAAGAAATAACATTAAATTTACCGTCTTTTTCTTCTATGCTTAAAACTCCGCCCGAAACTTTACTAACGTCGATTTTTTTGTTCTCATTATTATTTTTCATATACATCATCTCCTTATCTTTGTTCAAAATCCAATTTTTAAATTTTTTATGAATACTGGGATGACTGCTTATATAACTTTGATTTTCATTATCTTTAAAATTTTTATCACTCATAGCCATCACCTCCATTTTCATGTTTTT
>JAFSLT010000007.1 GCA_017448285.1 Clostridia bacterium | reverse complement strand
TTGATTTAAATTTAGGGATTGCATTAAAAATTAGAGAAAATAATAGTATGCTTGAAAATTCTAACATTTTTTGGAGCGGCGCCCAAATTTACAAAAAATATAAGGAAAAATCTGAAGAATTACGAGTTTTATACGTAGCGCTCACACGTGCAAAAGAAAAACTTTTTATAATTTCTGATAATTTCGAAAAATAATGCCAGAATAAAGTGTTGGAGGCTTTTTGGATACGTTAACTATACAAAACATTTATTTTGTATAATAATTCTTCTTTTAGCAATACCTTTAAGCTTAAGTGCTATATAATTTTCAAATTTGATATTTTTCTCGATTTGTATATAATTCCTTGTAAATTTTTAACAAAGGAAGATAACATATGAAAATAGGTCTTTTGGGTTTACCAAACGTAGGCAAAAGCGCGCTTTTTAACGCTTTAACCGGATGCTCTGTAAGTTCACAAAATTATCCGTTCTGCACTGTTGACCCAAATATCAGTACGGTTCGGGTTCCGGATTTTAGAATCGAAAAACTTGCCGAAATTTATAGTCCAGAAAAAAAAACTTACGCGATTATCGAATTTGTAGACATTGCAGGTCTTGTAAAAGGTGCTTCAAACGGCGAGGGGCTTGGAAATAAATTTTTGGCAAATGTGCGCGAAGTCGACGCAGTTGTGCACGTTGTCAGGTGTTTTGAAAATAGCGAAATTATTCACGTGGACGGCGAAGTTAATCCCAAAAGAGATATCGAAACTATCAAGCTCGAACTCATTTTTTCAGATCTAGAAATTATAAAGCGTCGTATTGATAAAGTAATTAAATTAGCTAAAGCGGACAAAAAATATGAATCAGAAATTTTGTTCTGGAAAAAAATTTATAGTTATCTCGAGGAAGAAAAAGATATTAAAAATATTCAAAAAACTGAAGAAGAACTCGAATTTTTAAAATCAGTTCCGCTTTTGAGTAATAAACCAACAATTTATTTGTGTAATATCAACGAAAATGAAGCTAGTAATTTTTCAAAAAATAAATATTATAAAACAGTAAAAGAAATTGCCGACAGAGAGAATTCGCCGTGTATTTGCGCTTGTGCAGAACTCGAATCCCAGCTTGCGCAGCTAGATTTTTTAGAAAAACAAGAATATATGCAAGAATTAGGCATAAAAAATTCTGCTCTTGATGTTTTAATAAAAACTTGTTATGAAAAACTCGATTTAATTTCATTTTTAACTGCCGGCAAGCCGGAAGTCAGGGCTTGGACGATAAAAAAAGGTACAAAAGCGCCGCAAGCTGCCGGAGTTATTCATTCTGATTTTGAAAAAGGCTTTATAAGAGCCGAGGTTATTTCATATGAAAATTTAATTAAATGCGGTTCGATTTCTCATGCAAAAGAAAAAGGTTTAGTAAATTTAGAGGGTAAAGACTATGAACTGCAAGACGGTGACGTGGTTCTCTTCAGATTTAACGTTTAAATTAATTTTATTTTCAGTATTTTTGCTTTCGTTATTGGCACCTGCATTTTTTAATAATAAAAATTTTATTTATTCGAATACTCCCAGTTCAAATAAAGCAAAAAATGTTGTAAAATCTACGGGTTCTACTTCGATGTCGCATATTATAAGCATTCTTAAAAGCGATTTTGAATCTATTTATCCCGGTTACTTCTATGAAAAATCCGAAACAGGTTCAGGTACGGCCGCTTTTTTGGTAAAAGATAAAGAAGCCGACATCGGCGATATGTCGCGCTATATGAATGATGAAGAAAAATCTGATGTTTTAGAAACAAAATGCATTGCTCTTGATGGCATTGCCGTTATTGTTAATAATAAAAATGAAATCAATAATTTAACAACTGAAAATTTACAAGATATTTTTTCCAAAAAAATTAATAACTGGTCAGAAATTTCGGATAAATTCAGCGGAAAAATAGTAACTGTTGGGCGCGAAGAGGGCTCGGGCACGCGCGATGGCTTTGAAAGCGGCATGAATATAAAAAATTCGGAGTATGATATAATTTTGCCCGAATCTGGCGATATCTCGGCAAAAGTTGCTAACGAACCCGGCGCTATAGGCTATATTTCTTTGGCGTCAATTTCGAATAATATTCACGCGGTAAGCATTGATAATATAGCCTGTAATGCCGAAAATATTAGAAATGGCACGTATTTGCTTATTCGTCCGTTTTTGCAGGTTTTTGATAAAAATAACAATAACGAAGCTATGAAAATTTGGTTTGAGTTTTTAAATTCTGAACACGCTAAAAATATTATTGAGGGAGAAAAATTAATATATGTATGAAATGGACCACGTAAATCCAAAGAAAATTAAAATTTTATTTTTTGCCTCTATATTCTTATATTTATTAAGTATTTTATTTTTATTTTTGATGAAAATAAATTTAAATTTTAACGATTTAATTTATAAAATTTCTTATTTAGATGTTATTTTAAATTCAGGATTAATTTCAAATTCGAAACAATTTATTTTTAATTTTTTTACAAAATTTATAGTTTCATTATCATTTTTAGGCGGAATATCTTCGATTTATTTTATTTTAACAAAACAAAAAATGCAAGCTGCAATTTTTTCTTCGTTTTTTATTTTAAGTCCGTTATTATTTTTATGCTTTAATTTGATTTTTTCGCAAGTCAGCGTGCAAAATATCGAATTTATTTTGTTACATTTTTTATTTGCAACCGCTAGTACTTTTGCGCTTTTTTGGTTCGTCGAACTCGAAACGGCAATTAGAAATTTTTTAAAAATCATAGCAATTTTTTGTTTGTTCGTGCTTTTTATGATAGTATTTTACATGATTTTTGCAGGACTTCCGGCAATATTTAAAGTTGGTATAACAAAATTTTTATTTGGCAGAGAATGGGCGCCTGCACAAAATACCTACGGCATATTGCCGTTTATTTTATGTTCGTTAACAGTTACAGTCGGAGCACTTTTATTTTGCGCACCAATCGGCGTTTTTACTGCTATATTTTTAGCTTGTTTTTGTCCGACAAAAATTGCAAAATTCATAAATTTATTAATAAAAGTCTTTTCGGGAATTCCATCGGTAGTATTTGGATTTTTTGGTATGATAATAATTGTCCCGGCAGTTAAATTTTTTTTCAAAAATTACACAACAGGAGATTGCTTATTAACCGCGATTATTGTTCTTATCATCATGATTTTGCCGACGATAATCAGCATTTCGGAATTTTCAATTAAATATTTTGCGGACAAATTTTTAGAGGCATCGCTGGCACTTGGAGAATCCAAAGCGCGTTCAATTTTCAGAGTTGTTTTACCTGCGGCAAAAAAGGGAATAACTTCCGGAATATTTTTGGGGCTCGGGAGGGCTCTTGGAGAAACCATGGCAGTAATTATGGTTTCGGGCAATGCAGTTAATATGCCGGATTTATTGAAATCCTCGAGATTTTTAACAACTGCCATGGCGCTCGAGTTTTCCTACGCTTCGGGAATGCACAGACAAGCTTTATTTTCAATCGGCCTTGTTTTGTTTATAATAATTTTTATAGTAAACAGCTTATTTATAAGATTTTTAAGACAGGAGAAAATTAAAAAATGAAAGACTCAAACATTTTCTCCGGCGTCGCCGGAGAAAGTAATATAAACAATTTATTCATAAAATTTTTAAGGCAGGAGAAAATTAAAAAAT
>JAFSLT010000070.1 GCA_017448285.1 Clostridia bacterium | reverse complement strand
TTCTATATATTTGGTGGGAAAGACGAATCCTCAGCTGCTTTAATCCAAGGTCTTACGCTATCCGGCGTTTTGTTTGACGAAGTCGCTCTTATGCCAAAAAACTTCGTAGAACAAGCTCTTGCAAGATGTTCAGACGAAAATGCCAAGTTTTGGTTCAATTGCAATCCCGAAAGTCCTGCGCACTGGTTCTATAAAGAATGGATTATAAACAAAAAAGAAAAAAATGCAATGCTTTTAAACTTTTTTATAACCGATAATCCTGCACTCCCCAAAAAAGTAATCGAAAGATACAAAAGAATTTATTCCGGGAGCTTTTATGAACGCTTTATCGAAGGCAAATGGACGACTCAATCAGGCTTAATTTATCCGTTTATGACTGATAATTCGAATTTTTGCAAAGTCCCTGATGTCAATTTTTTAGAATATATCGTTTCATGCGACTACGGAATAATTAATCCGACTTCTTGCGGACTTTGGGGCAAATATCAAAATACTTGGTATCGAATCGACGAATATTATTACGATTCAAAAATCGAGTTAAAAACTAAAACCGATGAAGAACATTATAATTCCATCAAAAAAATGATTGGTAACAAAAAAATTAAATTTTTTATAATCGACCCTTCAGCTGCAAGCTTTATTGCACTTATCAATCAAAAAAATGAATTTAAAGTTATGCCTGCTAAAAATGATGTTCTGGGCGGAATAAGAAATGTTACCGAAGCACTTAAAACAGAAAAAATTAAGATTTGCAAAAATTGTAAGGATTCTATTCGCGAGTTTTCTTTATATAAATGGGATTCGAACAAAAATTATGACGCCCCAATAAAAGAAAACGACCACGCGATGGACGATATAAGATATTTCGTTAGCACTAATAAATTTAATGTTAATAATAACTTATTTTTTGCAATGTCTTTAGAAAGGTAAAAATGAATTTTTTTAAAAAAAAGCAAAATACAAAAATTTCGGTTCAAACTGCTGTTAATATCAAAAAAACGCATCCGTTTGAAGAAATTGAAAATTATCATCCGCTATCAAAATTTGAATTAAATTTGTATTCGGCTTTAAGAGAAGCTATTCCAGTAATCGATGCCGCTATTTCTAAGCTCGTAAGGCTCATCGGAACTTTTAATATCGAATGCGAAGATGAAAATACGGCTTTTATGATTAATAAATTTTTACAAAACGTAAAAGTCGGCGCATGTTCAACCGGAATCGACAGTTTTATTTTTGTGCATTTAAATCAGCTTTTAACTTACGGCACGGCAATCAGCGAAATTATTCCAAATTCTAGTCTTAATGATATTTTCGCACTTTATAATGCTTCGCTTAAAAATATTATATTAAAAGAAAATTCCGAAAAGTTAGAGCTTAAAATTTATAAAAAATCACAAAATAAATTAATCGAAATAGCGCATCCGGAACTCATAATAACTTCGGTTTTAAATCCTGAGCCTGAAAATATTTACGGGAATTCTATCATGAAAGGTTTGCCATTTATCAGCAGAATTTTACTGAAAATTTTTGCAAGTATTGGCAATAACTGGGAGCGAGTCGGCAACGCAAGATTTGCAGTAACTTATAAGCCTCCAAATGATTCGAGCGAACAAGTTTATACAAAAGAGCGCGCTGAGATGATTGCAACTGAATGGAGTAAAGCCATGAAAAACGAAATTCCAACTGATTTTATCGCAGTCGGCGATGTAAGCATAAAAGTTATCGGCGCTGATAATCAGGTTTTAGATAGCAAAGTTCCTGTTAGGCAAATTCTTGAGCAGATAATCAGCAAATTTTCAATTCCGCCATTCTTGCTAGGGCTTTCTTGGAGTACGACAGAATCTATGGCAGTTCAGCAGCTCGAGATATTGAACAGCGAACTCGAATCTTATCGCAGAATACTCAATCCTGTTATAAACAAAATTTGCAATACTTGGCTAGATCTCAAAAAAATTAAAACCGATTTTAAAATAAAATGGGCTTATATAAATTTAAAAGACGAGCTAAGAACCGCAAATGCAGAGCTTTTAAAAGCCAGGACCGAAGAATTAAAAATCAAAAACGAAGCCTTGATTAGCAAAAATAAAAATAAAATTTAGGAGAATTAAAATGAAAGAAGGATTCGTACTGCCGGAATCAGAAATTATTTCTGACGAAGACATTAATTTAATAAATAAATACACTAAACGCGAGCTTAATAAGAACGAAGTCTATGTTTTTTCGCTTGTTTTGTGCGATAACGAAATAGACAGAGATTACGAGCGCTTTACAAGCGAATCACTCGAAGTTCTTGCAAAGTTATTTGAAGGCAAAACCGGAATTTTAGACCATGACGCGAAATCTGAAAAGCAACTGGCAAGAATTTTTTCGTGTAAAATTCAAACTTTGAAAATTAAAAATTCTTTGGGTGAAAATTATAAAAGATTAATCGCCAAAGCGTATATTCCAAAAACTCAAAGCAGCGAAGAAATTATCATGCAAATTGATTCCGGTATCAAAAAAGAAATCAGCATCAGGTGCCGCGTTGAAAAAAAATTGTGTTCTATATGCGGCGATAACATAAATATTTGTCATCACACAAAAGGCAAAAGTTATTTTAATGGTAAAAACCAGGTTTTATGTCACGCGATTTTGGAAAACCCGATTGATGCCTATGAATGGTCATTTGTGGCAGTACCCACGCAAGTCGCCGCCGGAGTTATCAAAACTTTTTCACATTCTAATCAAGAATATGACAACTCTCTTGATATTATCGAAAAATTCAAAAATGAATCTGATAAAAAAGGCATGAAAAATCTTTATAATGTTATTAAAAATATGGAAAATGAAATTAAAATAGGCAGAGAATATATAAATAACATGAGAGAAGACGTTTTAAAACACTTATCATTTTTTAACCCAAATTTAAACAACAATACTATCAAAAAAATAACTGATTCTCTTGATTATGAAGATTTGAAAAACTTGCAAAAGAATTTTTCGAAAAACAACTTAGTAAAATCTCAACTCGCGCCGGATTTTGCAAAAGCAGATTCAAGTGAATTTTTAGAATTCAAAATTTAAAATTTATTTATAATTTAATAGGAGTAAAAATATGAACTACAACAATATAAAACTTGAAAAAGATATGTACAATGTTTGCAACAAAAGCTTTACTGACGTTTTGGAAGAACTTGACCCTTCGGAGCAATACAGAGGCACCGAACTTGAAAATTTAGACGCTTATCAAAGGCAGCTAAAACGTTTTGGAATAAAAGTCAGTGGACCAAATTGCGATAATGTGGAAAAATTCTTTTTAAATCCCTTGTCGGCTGTTTTATTCCCGGAATTTATTAACAGGGCAATAGAAAAAGGAATATACTATTACAATAATGTGCTACCTTCGGTTATTGCTACTAAAAGCACGGTAGATACTTTAGATTACAGAACCATAACTTCTAACATGGAAACCGCAACATTTTCCGGCAACGAAGTTCGAGAATCAGAATATTTACCGGAAATATATATATCAACAAATTCCAATCTGATTTCTTTAAAAAAACACGGCCGCTTGATAACATCAACATATGAAGCATTACGATTCCAAAACTTAGACGTTATTGCAGTGCTCTTGCGCAAAATGGGCTCTGATATAGTAAATGAACAGTTAAAAGACGCGATAACAGTTATGCAAACAGATACAACTCCTCAAGCAGTTTCAAGTTTATCATACGATTCTTTATTAACACTTTGGTCAGCATTAAAACCATATAATATGAATGTTATGATAACAAGATATGATGTGGCAAAAAGAATTTTAGCTTTAAACGAGATGAAAGATGCTCAGGCAGGGCTCGATTTTCAAGGTACGGGCAGAAACATTACGCCTCTTGGTGCAAAACTTATATGCAGCCCTTGGGTTAACGCAAACACAATCATCGGTTTAGATAAGAATTGCGCTCTTCAAATGATTCAATCCGGCAAAGTAACTTTGGATTACAACAAGTTGATTGATAAACAGATTGAAAAAGCAGGAATCAGCGTCAGAGCCGGTTTTGCTAAAATCTTTGCAGGAGCGATTAAGATAATAAGTTTATCAGCATAATTTATTAGAAATATAATTTTTAGAGGTTAAAATTGATAATTGAAGACGTAATAAGTAAATTTTCAAATTTATCCGGCATTTCGGGGGAAGCCTTAAGCAAATGGACCCCCATTTGCCAAGATTCCATAAATGAAATAAGTTCCAAGCTTCGCGAGGATGTTATCGAAAGCGAACATGAAAGCGATTTAACTTCGGCCGCCGCGGCACTGAGCTTTTATAAATACGTTTTGTGCACATCAATTAAGGATGATTTGGACCCCGAAAATCAATATGTGAGCAATCCTTATACAAAAAGCCTGGCAGCTTCTATTTGGCAAGAATATAAAGATAATATCTCTCCTTTACTTATCGATAACAAATTTTTATTTAAAGAAGTAATTTGATTTTTTTAAAATATAGTTCTCTCCACTACCTCCGGAGGGAATTTTTATTCATTTTATTGGTATTGCTAAAAAAAGATAGATATTTTCTCTCCGGCATCGCCGGAGAAAGCATTTAAGATTTAATTTTTAAGTTTCGAAAGAAATCTAATAAAGCGTGCTTAGTTAATTAAAAGCATCCTCCGGCATAGCCGGAGGAAACTATCTTTATGCTTGTTTTTGTTTTTCTTCGTAAAGAACGCTTAATTTAATTACTGAAAATATCCAAGCAATTAAAATTATTACGAAAAGTATAAACAAAGTATTAGTATGCTCCAAAAGTTTACTTCCGACCGAAATAACATTCAAAAGAAGATAAGTGATCGCCGCACCGCCTGCCTTTCCGCCACGACCTCCGAGTACTTCCACTGCGCCCTGACCTTGAGCTTGTGTATCCGGGTCAAGGGGTCTGAAGCTCATACTTTTTGTTGTATCAAATAAGCAATATTTAATACCTTTTGAAACAGCGTCAACTAACAGACCAACTCCAAGAGCCAGTGCCGGCACACCCATACCTAAAAATTGAGTACCGCCGTTGTTTTTATAAAACATAAGCCCAAAAAAGCCCAAACCTAACAAAAGCAGTGCAATCGGAGTTATCAAAGCGTTTGTGCGCCAGCTGAACTTTCGAATAGTAGTAACACTTATAAAGGTTAAAATAACCGTTGCAATGGCTGTAAACTGAGATAATCTTCCCATAGTAGCCGTAAGTTCGTTAGCACCGGACGTGACCGCTCTCATGTGAGCTTTAAATACACCTTCGAATAAATTCATGCCGATACCGTAAGAAATAGGAAGCATAAAAATTAAAAGCAAGTATTTTGATGATGCTAAAATTCTAAAAGCTTCCAAGAACCCTACTTTTGCCTTTTTCTTTTTAGGCTTTATTTCCGAAGGATTATAAAGTTTAGGGTCAGTTAAAACTGCACTATGGATATAATGATAAACCAGCATAGTAATTACACAAAATAATGCTGCAATAGTTACTAAAATTTTAACGTTTTTATCAAATTCCGCACCTTTTACACCCGCCATTTTTTCAATGACAAGACCGGAAAAATAAACACCAATGTTACCGATAAGTGGATAAAGCGCGTAAAATCTTTTAACCTCAGTTTTTTTAGTAATTTGATTTGCAAAATACCAGAAAAGCGAACCGACTGCTAAAGTTCCCCACGTCTCTGCTATGATAAAGAACATAGTATAAGACCAATTGCCTAAGCATGGTATAATATAGAAGAAAAAGCCGGGCCAAGAAGCTCGCAAAGCCGTCATACTTTCGGCTGACATATGAATTTTACTAACGTTTGGAAACAAAAACCAAGCAAAAATAAAGAAAAATGCCGCAAAAAAACTCGAAACAATATAAAAGGTCTTTTTCATACCAAATTTGCTAAGAAGCGATGAAAAAACCATAGTAATAATAAGAGCGCTGGGAAAAACAAACCAGAGTTTAAGAGCCGAAATCATCTCTGTGCCGCCAAAGACCGCGTACTTCTGCACGAATGTATCTTTTAAATCACGTACAGCAGCATAAACAAAAAGAATAAAAAACATCAGAAAACTCATCGGAAGAAACTTTTTGAGTTCAAAATTATGAATAGGCCATAACAAAGAACGCAACTTCCCGAATTCCTGATTGCCATCAGAACCCATAAGAGACACACCTTTCATATAAATTTACGCAAAAGAGAAAATGGAAAGCCCATTATAAACTTCTGCATATATAATTTAACACTTAAAAAAAAAATGTCAAGTATCAATATCGGGCATTGATAAAAAAGATAGATATTTTCCCGGCGACGCCGGAGAGAATATCCGCTACCAGTTCTGAAATAAGTCTATTGTCAGTACCGTGGGCTAAATACTTCAACAATACAAAAGTACATCAGAGAGCAAGAAAGAAAAGGCCAAATTATGGATAAACTTAAAGAATTTGCAGCCCCTTTTAAGGGTAGTAAGTAATCAGTCCTCCAAGGCTTAAACGAAGTAAAAGCTAGCCGTTGTGAAATGGCTGGCACTCTTATGCCCTTATAGGGCTTGTGCATGCCGCATCTTTTAGGCGTGGTTTTGACTTTTTTAACACAAAGTTATTAATTTAGGAAGAAATCTAATTTTTATATTTAAATTTTAAAAAATAAACTCTAAAATTGGTGCGAGTGATGGGACTTGAACCCATACGTAAAAAACACACGCCCCTCAAACGTGCCTGTCTACCGGTTCCAGCACACTCGCTTGGAGCGGATGACGGGGTTCGAACCCGCTACCTCCACCTTGGCAAGGTGGCGCTCTGCCAAATGAGCTACATCCGCATGGTGCCTTCGGGTGGAATCAAACCGCCGACACAAGGATTTTCAGTCCTTTGCTCTACCGACTGAGCTACGAAGGCGCTTGGCGACCCGGAACGGGCTCGAACCGTCGACCTCTAGCGTGACAGGCTAGCGTTCTAACCAACTGAACTACCGGGCCCCATCGGTATGGTGGGAACAACAGGATTCGAACCTGTGACCTCTTGCGTGTAAAGCAAGCGCTCTAACCAACTGAGCTATGCTCCCTGAGGCCTCCACACCCTACCAACATGGTAATTTCAAGCTTATCATTTTACTTTTCATTTGTCAACACTAAAAACCGAAATATCCCAAAAAATTTTTTGAATTCCACCACAATTACCGATTTTAAAAATTATATCATAAGCGTCACAACTTAATAAACACCTGCTTTTGCAGCATTTAAGCTAAAATCTAGTGAGTATCAACATCGGCCATATTTTCTCAAAATTTTTAAAGTATCTTTGGCTGTTACCACTGAAGAAAATTTTTATGAATATAAAGTTAATTTTCATCTATACTCTTAAATTTTCCTTCATTCATAAGAGCATCTAAGTTTATTGCTTGCGAAACCTCAATAATACTTTTGTTGATCACCAATTTGTTGCTCACCAATTTAATTGTAATCGTTGCTGAAGTTTTATCAGCTATTTTCACCAAATTACTTATTTTAAATGTGCCCCATGTTTTCATAACATCATCACAAATTTGCAACACATAATCATCACTACTTTTTTTTAGCAAAATAGTATCAACTTTAACTTTTCCAGAAATCATACCAATTAACTTTTTATATTCATCTTCTCCATTAGTTAAGTTATTAAAAAAGTAATTATGCAAAAACTCACTATTACTTTCGTCTGCAATTGCTTCAAACATTTTATTAAATATTGCAGCTGGCGTCCAAGATAACTCAACCTTTGTTGCTTTGGGATTACCTACTTTACCAACATATATCTTTTCATCAACGAAATTATTATCTTCATATTCAAACTGTTCGTGCAACAATTTAAAAAATTTCGATTGTTCTTGTTTCTTTTCTACAATTTTTTCCTTTGTGATAATAATATCTTTTTGTTTATTTTCTTCAATCTTACTTTCTGTTATGATATTTTGTGATTTATTTACAGTAATTTCTGGTTTAGAACTAAAAGTTCCAACAATATTTTGCTCCTTTTCCTTACTTTTACTAATATCAACAATATTTATACCAGAAATTTTAACAATATCTTTCTCCTTTTCACTCCCATTTTCACTACTTTCAATGTCTTGTTTCTCGTTGTTTGGTCCCTTAATATTTGGTTCTGTACCTTCAGGCTCTTTATTACCTTTACTCTTTACCCCCCAAACGGTAAGTGCAGCAACAGCGCCGAGGGTAAGAATGCTTGCCAACACAATTCCTATTTTTGCACCTGTACTTAAACCTTTTTTAACAGGCAAATTTTTTGATGCAATTGTCGCCCCCCCTACTGCTGCAAGGGTTTGCGAGCTTTTTGTTTCCATTGCCTGAGATTTTCCACTAAAAAGTGATGCAAATGCTAGTGTAGCTGCAATTTTGCGTTTATCAAATTTAGACATAAAAATACCTCCAAAAATAATATCATTTCGCGCACATAAAAGATCAGTACACATTACTCATTATACCATAAAAAAATTTTTTGTAAACAATATATGCTAGACTTCTTTCGAAACTGAAAAATAAGCTAAAAGCACTCTCTCTGGCGGTGCCGGAGAGATATTGATAATCTTTTTGAAAATTTCAAAGAACATTAAAAAAATTTTAGCATATTATAATATTATGAATCGTTAAATTCGATTCAAATTTGAAAAATAAAGGAAGTAAAAAAGGAGATAAAATGGCTATAATCACATCAATAAACAATGTTGCGAGTGCATCATTTAACGGGAATACGATAGAGAGTAATAATGTTACAACTCAACTGGAATTAGACCCTACTGTTACTAAATCGGTTGATAAAGCTACCGCTGCGATTGGCGAAGTTTTAACTTACAGTATTGAAATAGCGAATATTTCTGAGCTTGCAATGTCGAACGTTGTTTTTTCAGATAGCGTGCCTGTTGGCAGTAATTATATTACAAATTCATTTACTGTTAATGGAACATCTGCTACGCCTACCGTAACCGGCAGTACACTCAGTTATAATATTCAAAATATTCCGGCCTCAAGCACTGCAACAGTTTCGTTTCAGGCAATAGTAATCGGTGGCGAAGTTTAATTTTTTTGATAGTGCGGTAAAAAAAGGTCTAAACTTGTTTGGGCTTAAAAATTATACAGTTAACGTAACTTATGCACTGGAAACTCGGGCAAAAATAACTTTTGGCGAAAAAACGATAAAAAGTAATTTTGCAAAAACTATCATCTGGCCATCAAAAAAAATTTTAATTTAAAAAAAGTCCTTCATACGAAGGGCTTTCGGTATCACCAATTTACTTAAAATTAAATAACAATTCCGTAGATTCCTGGTATATTGCCTTTTTCTTTGGAGTATACACTAACTTAACTTGTCCTTTGGGAAATCCTAACTTTAATGCTGTAAATTCGTCAGCTTCAAAAGCTGAAGTATAACCAGAATAATCAAATCCCTCATTTGCAAAACGAAATCCTTTCAACTTAATTTCACCAAAAATTATTTGGCGTAAATAACTTATAATCTCATTAATATTTAACTCTTCTTCGGCTTTCTCCAAACTATCATAACTAGTGACAGTTTCGTGCCAATTTCCGTTACGATTTTTCTCCTTATTTTCTTCCATAACTTTATGCTCTGCCTTCACAAACCCTTTCTCAAACTCCTGCTGATTACTTAACAGCAGTTTTAATTTCTTAAAATCTTTACCGAATCGCTGCTTATCTTCTTCTCCTACATCTTCATCTGTACAATTAGTCACCCCCCCACTAATAATTTCATCATTCTTGGCTGCTATTTTACTTTTGTCGATATTTTTATCATCGCCTTGTTTTACGTCAGTTTTTTTAATTTCACTGGGCACTTGACTTTGCTTGTTATCTTCTCCATCAATTTTACTTTCTTGTTCATCAGGATTTTTTTGATCTTTTTTACCCAAGTATTTAACACCTAAAACTGTTGTCACAACAGCCACAGTTGCAATCGCTAACGCACCGCCAATTACCGGCCATTTATGATTTTTAACCCAATTAATAAACTTTTCACCGGAACTTTTTGCTGACCTTCCTGCTGCCTCAACCGTTTGAGGATACAACGTTGTCGAACTCTTACCGCCCAAAATTGAAGTACATGCCAGCGCGATCGCTATCTTCTTTCTGCCAAATTTTTTCATAAAAAACACCTCTGTCGATTTAAATATATGTGCTATGTGCACGTGGACAATAAATAACACTATGTTTCCAATATAACATACAAAAATCAATTTGTCAAGATAAAAACTATCTAATCATAGTGCGGAATTTTTATTTTTTGCATTATTTACTGCAAAAAATGCATTTAAAGGGTAAATGCTAAAAGGCTAAATTCCACCACCTTGTATATTGTACCATACTTAGAATGATTTAGAAATACTAATTTGGTGCTATTTACTGCTGAAAAACTTCAATTTTTATTTTAAGTCGTATTTTGTCAATTTTTTTGTTTTTTTTGCTAAATTTGCGAATTTAAACTTGCTTATTTTTATATGAATTGTTATTGTTGGTGAAAACTTTGGAGGTGGTAGTTTATGTAAAGCATATAGTTATATTTTCAAAAATCGTTAAACGTTAGTTATTAAATTTTATTGGAGGCACTCGATATGAGCGTTAAAAATTATAAATGCAAAATTCTTAGCACTTTTTTGGCCGTAATGACCGTTTTGTCATTTAATAATCCATCTTGTGCAATGGAAGAGGTCTTGCCCAAATGGAAATCTCTTAGTGGTCAAGAACGAGAAAAATTTGAACTTTATCAATTTTTTAGAGGTAACATAGAAGATAAGAGAGACATAAATTTTGATGGAAAGTTTTTTAAACAAGGGAAGTTAAGCAGAAATTTAAATGTCCTTGTTATTGTTGAATCTGAAGGAAGTAGCGATGAAGTTATGGGGAAGCTATACAATAATGTGAAAAAACTTTCTGTTGATTCACAGCCTTATAAATGCGCAGATGGTGAATTGCACAGCGCGGTGAATGATGACAAGTTACAGTTTATAAAATATTCAGCATCTAACTTGTTTAATCAAATTAAATCTAATAAAGAGTTTATCACTGAATTAATTGATAATACAGATTTAATTTTTTATGTTTTTAATAAAGATACTGACCTTATAAATTATGATACTTTTAAAAAATGTTATGATGCTGTAAACAGACTTTGGTGTGAAAAATGCGGTGTTGATTATCCGGGATACAGTCATGTTGAAAGCGAAGGCAAAAGGATACTATGGCACCAAGAAGCAATGAAAAAACGTCCTTGTTATTCAAGTTTTCATTATTATTGGGTAACTATACTTGACAGTAGTGTGGATTTTGAATATATGTTCAATAAATTTTTTAGAAGATGTAATCTTTGGAGTTATAATACTAACATGCCAAATGGTCGAGAAACCATACCTTCTAAGTTTATTCCTTACTGTTTTGCCAGATATCTTCCTAAAGACGTTAATTTTGTTTGTAGAGACAAAAAAAGCTACAAAGATTTCATAGAGCATTACAATGCGAAAAAACATCAAGAACTCGAGCAATATAAAGAATTGCAAAAAGAAGTTCAGACGAGTGAAGATGAAAAAAAAAAACATCATCAAGAAAAAAAATCCACAAAACAACAGATTCTTGTTACCAATTGTTCTGACGATGTGTGGAATAATCGTTTCGACAGCTGTTTTGATTGGGATAATGAAGGGAAGGACAAAAAAATCGACAGCGAAAAATTGCGCAACGAAGTCAGAGAATATTGTTTCGAAAAATTTGGAGACAAAGAAGGAGCAATCAGTGCCGATAAAGTCGAAGCAATTTGTTCATACTTAAAAACTAATTTAAAAAAAAATTTAGACTTTGTAACTATAATCAATGAATTATATCTGAAGAATGAAAAATCAAAATTTGAATTTAAAAAAGATTGTTTGATCTATTAAAGTTTATAGGAGTGAAAAATATGTTTAAAAAACGTAATTTATTATCGATATTCTTAATTTTATCATTTTTTATTTTCGGTGACATTGCAATGGCTGTTATTCCAAGGGCAAAAGTAATATTTTTGGGTGAAACCGGATCCGGTAAAACTGTTTTAAAAACTATATTGACTGGTAAAGAACCATCTTGGGATTATCAACACACTGTCCAACTTGATATGGCAGAGCAGGAAATTAAGTTGCCTGCGTTCCTATCTAAAAAAATCGTGTTTGCGCATTTTTGGGATACTTCAGCTGAAATGCGTCATAGGAAAATAATAAATAAGTTTTCTGAAGGAGCGCATGTGGCAATTTTATGTGTAGCAGCTAACACGTTATTTAATTCGAACTTTACTAAAGGTATTGAGGATACTATGGAA
Source organism: Clostridia bacterium (assembly GCA_017448285.1). Lineage (GTDB taxonomy): Bacteria > Bacillota > Clostridia > Oscillospirales > Acutalibacteraceae > Improbicoccus. The sequence continues at coordinate 65,468 of JAFSLT010000070.1, read as the reverse complement.
AATTTGGCTAAAAATGCTTCAAAGTGTCGGATAATAATTGTTTTAACTAAAACTAAAAATGATAATCAGGGTAATGTAACGTCTCCAGTTCAAGTAAACAAAGCTAGAGATTATGTTAAGAATGTTTTAATTGGTCAAGCATTTAAAAATCAAGTTGATGGTTGGTATGAATTTCCTAGTTTAGATGGAGATGAAGTAAAAAAATGTAGAAAACAGGTTTCAAATTTATTGGTAACTGCACTTAAAAATTATGGATACAATAATTTTCCTTTGAAGGCAGATGGTATGCATGGGAGAATTGTAGAAAAATTAATAGACGTAGATAGCGTCGACTTTAAATCTGAAGAGATCACGGAATATGAATGGGTGGATGAAAAAGTGCCAGATCCTTCTACTTGTGACAGCGATCACAAAAAAACAATTACTAAAAAAGTTCCCAGACTTAAGGTTAGAAAAGTACCTTATACTAAGCATGAAAAAGTAACAGTGTGTGAATTGGATGTTTATTAATATTTTTATTAGATTTCTTTCGAAACTTGAAAATTAAAACAGAAATGTTCTCTCCGACGGTTGCCGGAGAGAATACACATTACGGGTTTCGAAAGAAGTATATTTTTATGCAATTTTATAAAAATGTGTTGCAAAATAATAATCAGAGATTATATTCGGTAATACCGAAGAAAATAATCATATTCTCACAAAAATATGGTTGCAAAATAATAAGCAAAGATCCTCTCCGACGGTTGCCGGAGAGAATACATATTATGGGTTTCGAAAAAAGTATATTTTTATACAATTTTATAAAAATGCGTTGCAAAATAATAATCAGAGATTATATTCGGTAATAACGGATAAAATAATCATGTTCTTGCAAAAATATGGTTGCAAAAAATAATACTTGTGATATAATGAAACTATACTTTTTGAATTTTAAGGAGTGTATTGTATGGATCAGAATATCTTGATGAATCTTATGCTATTGGTTCCCATTATAATTATGTTTGTTGTTATGACGCTTTCTCAGAAAAAAAAGAGCAAAAAAGAGCAAGAACTGCGCAACAGTATTAAAATCGGAGATGAAATAACAACAATCGGCGGAATTGTTGGAACAGTTATAAGCGTCAAAGACGAATCTTTTGTTATTAAAAGTCAGTCTGAAAGTATAAGGATAAAAAAATGGTCAGTTGCTGCAGTAAATAAAGCAGAATAAAATTGGAATTTTTTCAAGGCCGTAAGTGATAAATCTTCCTATCGTTACTTGGAGGAATTGTTTCTTTGGATTTAATCAAAATTCAACTAATTTTAAAAATTAAATTTTTGATTTAGCGGGAGGAAAATAATATCATGAGAGGTTACAAAAAAATAGCATCTGTATTATTAACATGTATGTCAATTTTTAACGGCAAAACTTTGGCACTAAAAAAAGATGAAATTTCCAAAAATAATACAAAAATAAGCACGGTTTCTTCAAAAAACCATTTAAGCAAAATAAAAAAGTATGGTATTTTAGGTGGCGTAGGCGCTATTATTATTGCCGGAATTGTTGTAACAACTGTATGTGCATTAAAAATTAATAATAAAAAAAATTCTGATGATAATAATATAACAAAAACCAATAATAATGATAATAATACGACCAAAGCCAATAATGATGATAATAATATAGCAAAAACCAATAATATAGAAATATTGTTGAAAAAGTTTAGCTTGCGGCATGAATGATAATATATGGAATAAATTTAAAGATAAATTTAACCACTTCCGGCTTCAGACGGAAGTGGTTAAATTTTAATTTGCATTTGTAATTTTATTTGTACTTGCATTAATTTGTGGAGTAATGTTACTTCTTGATGATGATGATGTTCTTGAAACTTTTTGGCAAAGAGCATAAATACCCGTGCCAAGTGCAGCTGCTCCTGCTACTATTGCTGCAACAATTCCTACTTTTTTACCAGTTGACATAGGCTGCGAAGGTGGTACTGATTTCTCAGATTCTTTTTCTTTTGTTTTACTTTCTTTTTCTTTTGTTTTACTTTCTTTTTTGTTAAATTTATGTTCTTCTTTACCTCCCACTGACACAGCTTTTGCTTTTAATAGTTCTTTTAGATTTGATCGTTCCAAATTTTTATTTTCCACATTCATGTCCTCCTTCATTGAAACATCATTGTCGTTATTAATTTCAAAGCTACTTTCACTGTCATCATTCAGTCTGAGGTTAACTGTTTTGGTCATAGAAGACATTCCAGGTTTATAAGATACTGAAGATACTGAAGATACTTTAGGTTTAGAAGAGAGGTTCGAGGGGTTCATTGCGCTAACTCTGGTGTTATTATTATTAACAACAAGCATACCAAAAACACTTAAAAGATAAACTGCGGTTATCTTGGAAAAATTCTTTATAGACATAAAAATCGCTCTCCTTATCAATCATTATTATGTATGAAATCGTACATTGTTTTTACCATATCATACACCTATGAACTTGTCAATGGATATTTCTCAAAAAAATCAATTTTTTGGAAAAAAATAGTTCTAAAGGCTCCTAAGTATGCATCATATTCAATTTTACATCATGTATGAAATCATACATTATTTTTATCATATCATACACTTATGAACTTGTCAATAGATATTTCTCAAAAAAATCAATTTTTTAAAAAAAAATAGTTCTAAAGGCTTTTAAGTATAGCAATGCCGATTGTTATTGAATTTTTTTAATTTAAGTACTAAAATTAAACTTTATGCTACTGTAGCTCAGCAGGCAGAGCAGCTCACTCGTAATGAGCAGGTCGTCCGTTCGGTTCGGATCAGTAGCTCCAGAACTTGAATATCCTTAATACGTTAGAAGTTTATATTCACTTTGAGAGTGCAAAGAGATGTGTTAAATAAACGTGGATAGGAAAGAGTAATATTTAGAACTATCCCAAATTAAAAAATAGACTTTTTTCGAAACTGGTAACAGATAATCTCTCCGGTGCCGCCGGAGAATGATTTAGAAATTTCACTTTTTCAAATATATTTTAATATAATTTTTTATAGCATACAACATATCATATTGTTACAGATTCCTATGCAATCTCGCATGCCTTCTTTTGTTGCTGCAAAATTACTGGTATATTTTTTATCAATGCCCAAACTTCCAGCTTCTTTATTTGAATCTATGTTCGCACCAAAAAATATAAAATTCCAACCCATTTCGCGTTTAGCTTCAATCATTTTTTTAATATCTTCACGTTTAAATTCTCGGCTGGCGTTTTCATATCCGTCAGTTATTATTATGAAAATTACATTTTTGTCGTTATCTTTATTAATCTCCGACATTTCGTTGATAGTTTTACCCAAAGTATCCATCAAAGCTGTGCAGCCATTTGGATTGTAATTTTCACTTGTCATGTTTTCTACTTCGTGTATCTCTTTATGGTCGCAAATCTTTTTCATATTATCAGAAAACACAACTGTAGTAAGATATGCTGGGAATTTGGTATCAAGATTTTTTTGACTTTCAAGCATTTCATTAAAACTGCTAATAGTAGATTTTTTTAAATGCCACATTGAACCGCTTTCGTCCAGAATAAAAACAATTTCTGTAGGCTTTTTGCGATCATTCAAAGCTTCCTTTTCTAAATCCTTGTCAGTTTTTTGCGGCTCATCTTGCCCATCTGGTTGTTCAATTAAATTATCATCTTCAGTTTCTTCTTTATTCGCAAGAAAAATAAGCGACGCAATTGCCGTTGCAGCAGCGCCCAGTCCAATAACCATTCCTATAATTGTACTTATAGCGAATGACTTGGCCTTATACTTGGGGCAAAAAATTGAAAATGTAAAAATTAAAGTTAACAATATAGCAGTCCTGCGTAATTTGCGCATAAATATCCTCCAAATTTATTATTCACTATATTTTAAAATAATAATATTTTGTTAAAAATAATTTTTAATATAATACAAACAGCTCTTTAAAATTTACTCACAAACATCCCAAAAAATTATTATTTATCATAGTGTATACCAATAATATCATAATAAAATATAGATGTCAACAGTTTTTTGGCTAAATTTGATAAAATTATAATATTTTTTATTTATCAATAATTTAATTCTTTCTTTTATTTGTTATTCTTTTTTTTCGTTTCTTATTTTTATCCATTTTTTATTTTGAGTAGTGTCAAAATTTGCACCATTTCCTTGAATATCTTGTAAGGCAATTTTTGAATTAGATTCTAAAATGCTAAATTCATATTTAGGGTTTTGAATAGTAATTTTAAATCCTTTATAATTATCACCTTGATTATGAGCAACAATATCTATTTTTTCAAATTCCTTATTGTTTGAATATATTGTTCTTAATTCAGTAAGAGAATTTTTAATACAGTCTTCATTTAAATTCATTTGGCCGTTTTTAGAATCTACCCTACTTGGTTTTAAATACCATAAAAAGCTTTCTTTTATTTTATTAATATCTTGCTGCGTTAAAAAATTAATATATTTATTTAATGTTTTGCTTTTGTAATTTTCAATTGCAGTTATTAAGAGTAATTTGCTTTTTATTCTTTTTCTCTTCGTCTTTTATTTTTTCAATATCTTTCATTTCTTTATTCATTTTTTCAAAATGTTCTTTGTCGTACATTTCATTATGTTTTTCAACTTTATTTTTTTCTTTCGCTTCATTTTCTTTTTGTTTTACATTTATTTTTTCAATAAAAACATTTGCAGTTTTGCTGGCATCAATTTTAGTTAAATCATCGATAGCCTTTTTAATTTTGCTCGTCCAAACTGTAAAATGGCCTCCTTTTACATTTTGGAATTTTTTAAACCATTTGGATATATTTTCTATAAGTTTTTTCTTTTCATCAGCATTTTTGCCTTTCAATAAATTTAATATAGAATCTTGTTTAGCAATTTGTTGGGGAGCAATAACTTTAATAATTTTATTGATTTCATTATCATTAAGTATCTGATTAGATTTTAATTTATTAGCCAAATCTGAATGTTCGTGCTCTCTAGTTTTACATATTTCATTAGCTATAGTGTATAAACTATCGGCAATCGAAATGTAAAATATACACCAATTACCATAGCTTTCTTCTGCGTTTGAATCACTTAAATAGTTTGATTGTTTTTTAATAAAATCTTGAATTTGATTAGCTAACGTGTTTAATTTGGTACGCTCATCTTTTTTTGATTTGTTTAATCCGAAAAGATCTTTTAAATTGCCAAAAAATGACATAAACATCACCACCTTTTATAATTTATATGTATATTATACAATATTAAATACAAAAAATCAACACTTTTTTGTGGACTTTGGGAAAAATTTTGTTTTTATGATATAAAAACTCTCCGTTTATGCCGGAGAGAACTCTTTTAACTTAATTTTTTGATTTCAAAAAAATTTTATTTAAATTTTTAGCTTTTAAAACTTGATTTTTATCTTTTGATATCTTTTTCTCGATTTCTGAAACTACAGTCGGCAAAATCGATAAGCTTAAAACGATTAGCCATTGAGTAAAGTTTAGCTGATCTGTTCTGAAAAGAGTGTTTAATTTTTCAACAAAGACTACAATTACTTGCAAAAATGTGCACATAAGAGTTGCCAAAATTAATTTTGCATTGCCTAAAATTCCTGACTTGAATATCGATTCTTCGCTCCGAACATTAAATGCATGCGCTAGCTGCGAAATGCCAATTGTCATAAAAGCCATAGTCCTACCAATTATCGGGTCATTATAATCTAAATCAAATAAATTTCTACCTAATAAAAACGCAATAATACAAATTATGCCTATAAAAGTGCCCTCGATGAGCATGTTATAGCCTCGTTTGCCATGCATAAAACCTTTTTTTAAATCTTCAGGTTTATTTTTTATGATTTCAGAATCAAACGGGTCGATAACCAGCGCGAGTGCCGGGAAAGAATCGGTTACCAAATTTATCCACAAAAGCTGTATAGCAAGCAAAGGAGTTGGCAAATTCATCAAGAACGCCAACAATACTGCGATTATTTCACCAATATTTGTAGAAATTAAAAAATGAATAGTTTTTTGTATGTTTTTGTATATGCCTCTCCCCTGTTTGGCGGCTTCGACTATACTTGAAAAATTATCGTCGGTTAAAATCATATCGGAAGCTGATTTTGCAACGTCCGTGCCAGATTTTCCCATCGCGCAGCCGATATTTGCAGCTTTTAACGCAGGAGCATCGTTGACTCCGTCGCCGGTCATAGCAACTATTTCGCCTCGGGCCTGAAATGCCCGAATAATTCTTACTTTATGTTCCGGCGACACGCGCGCAAAAATAGAATATAAATATATATTTTTTTCAAGTTCTGCTTGGTTTAACTTATCAAGTTCCTTTCCGGTAATTTCTCGTGAATTATTTGTAAAAATTCCCAATTCTTTTCCTATTGCTTTTGCGGTTAAAAGATGGTCGCCTGTTATCATAACAGGTTTTATTCCGGCTTTTATGCAGTTTTTAACTGATAATTTGGCTTCTTTTCGTGGCGGGTCGATTATTCCAATCAAACCTGCAAAAGTTAAATTTTTATTGTTTTGAGGATAATCTTCTTGTTTTTTATACGCAACTGCCAAAACTCTTAAAGCTCTTGATGCCATGAATTCATAATTTTTAATTATTTCTTGTTTTAATTTTTCGTCTAATTTTTGAGTATTACTATAAAAATAATTATCGCAAAGATTAAGTATTACTTCGGGTGCGCCTTTGCAAACTACAAGATATTCGTTTTGAGCCTGATTAATCGTGGTCATCATTTTTTTCTCGGAATTAAATGGAATTTCTTTTATTCGTGAAAATCTATTTTTTAAATTTTCCGAGCTTTTAAAATTTTTATTTTCAAAAAGAAGCATTGCGCATTCAGTAGGGTCACCCGAAAATTTTCCTCCTAAGTTTTTTGCATTACTGCATAAGTTTGCTAGGTTTATTATTTTAAAAGCTTCAATTGATTCTAAATTTAATTTATTTTTAAAATTATATATTTCGGTAACAGTCATTTTGTTTTGTGTTAAAGTCCCAGTTTTGTCAGTGCATATAACCGTTGCACTGCCTAAGGTTTCTACTGCCGGAAGCTTTCGTATAATTACGTTGTGTTTTGCCATTTTTTTAACGCCGTTTGCAAGAGCTATCGTAATTATTGCAGGCAAGCCTTCGGGAATCGCTGCAACTGCAAGGCTGATTGCAAGCATAAACATTTCTAAAATCGAAGCTTTACCTATAATTCCCAAAATAAATACCGCAGCAGATATTATTATCGTGCCGATGCTTAAAATTTTACCGGTTTCAGTTAATTTCTCTTGCAGTGGAGTTTGAGGGGTTTTTGAATTATTTATAAGTCCGGCGATTTTGCCGATTTGCGTATTCATGCCGGTTTCGACCGCTACCGAAATGCTTCGCCCGGAAGTTACGAAACTGCCGGAAAAAATCATATTTGAGGCTTCTAAAACAGGCGTTTTTTCGTCTATTTTGGCTTCTTTTTTAGAAACAGAATCAGATTCGCCCGTAAGAATCGATTCTTCGACTTTTAAGTTTCTCGAAGTCAAAACTCGAGCATCAGCACAAATTTTATCGCCGGATTCCAAGAGCAGAATATCGCCGGGGACAATTTCATCTGATAAAATTTTTATGTCTCGCGAATTTCTTCGCACTTTTATTTTAGAAGCCGAAAGTTTTTTGAGTGAATCTATTGCTTTATGTGCCTTGCTTTCTTGCGCTACTCCGATGATTGCGTTGCATATAACTATAAATAAAATTATTATAGAATCTATATAATCATTATTTTTATTGATAACAGAAGTAATAAACGATACAATTGAAGCAATTAAAAGCGTTATTACCATAAAATCAGAAAACTGAGCGACAAATTTTTGCAAAAAATTGAATTTTATGCCGTCTTGTATTATATTTTTACCAAATTTTTCACGGCGTTTGCCGACTTGAATATTATTTAAGCCGTGATTTATATCTACACTGAGTTTTTTCAAAGTTTCTTCTGCCGATAAATTTTGCCAGTTCATTATTATTCCTCCGCTGTGTTAAAGCTCTTTAATTTTTAAACAACAAAAATTCGCTTAAAAATATATATGAAAAAATAAGCAAATTATGTTATGTAGATATATCCTTTTCTTCGGTGATGCCGGAGAGAAATTTTTAAAAGTAACAAAAATTTTTATAAAAAATATCAATTTTTACTTGACAAAATAGAATTTATAATTTATAATATCATTAAGTTTTGTACTCGTTTGTACTCGCGTACGCACGAGTTGCAAGTTTTGGGAGTTTTTGAAATTTTATTGGAGATTTTTATGGCAAGAAAGAATAATCACAAATTTACACTCGCAGTTTTGAGCGATTTATCTGTTTTGGGCAGTCAGTCTTTGGCAATGGACATTGGTGATAAGGTTAATAGTCGCGGGGCAGTCCAATTTGTTTGGGAAAAAGATGTACTATTTTTTCGTACATCTCTTGTTATTTCTATTCCCTGATTATATTATTTTTTTTCTTGTTATTCTATAATTTCCACATTCGTGTTAACGGCTATTAGTATTTATGTTTATACTATGTCTAAGTTATTTGAAGAAAATGATTCCTAAAAAATTGATCCTTTAAATACTCAAAAAATAGTTATTTCCTCCAGCGCTGCCGGAGAAGATTCTTTTGCTTTAATTTATTTTGTAAAATGCTAATATTTATGATAAAACTTAAATGAAAGATGATAGGAGTTTATGAATATTAACAAGCATTTAAGAAAAAAAATATTTTTTATTACTATGGCAATAGTAATGTCAATTATTGGAGTTTTTGTCTATCATTATATAAATTACAATAAAAATTCAAGTATTAAAAATAAAAATATATTGTTATCAATAATAGTTCCAGTTTATAATGTTGAAAATTATATTTCTATTTGTTTGGATTCCTTAATTAATCAGACTTATAAAAATATTGAAATAGTTTGTGTTAATGATGGGTCAAAAGATAATTCGCTAAATATTCTAAATCAATATAAGGATAAAGATAGCCGTATTATTTTGATAGATAAGAAAAATGGAGGAGTTTCTTCGGCCAGAAATGCCGGAATTAATGCTTCAAACGGCGACTTTATCACTTTTGTAGACGCAGATGATTATGTAGATATTAACACTTATAAAAATTGTATTGACACTATAATTGAGAAAAATGCAGATATCTTAGCTTTTGGATATATACAGGAGCCGGAGCACAAAATTATAAATCCATACAAAAACAAGTTTTATAATGCTTTTGACTGTTTGAAAAATGAATTTACAAAAAATTGCACGGTGTGGAATAAAATATTTAAACGTTCCATATTGTTTGACGAAAATATACGATTCGCAGAAGACGTTGCATACGGGGAAGATGACTTATTTTTAAAAATGGTAACCCCAAATGCCAAAAAAATTTTTGGATGCGCTGATGCATATTATCATTACAATACTTATAGAGAAACTTCTGCTGAAAATACTTATTCTATTGAAAAAAAATTAATATCGGCAATAAATCGATGTGATCATTTGATAAATTATTATATAAATAAAAATTATACAGACGAATGGATTTTAACACATTGTTTAGATATAACTTATTATAGAATAAATAGTTTAGAAGATAAAAAAAAGAAAAAATATTCAGAACATCTTCTATCCATTCTTGACAGTAAATTATTAAAAATGCTAACCAATATATCTGAATATAATAATAATCGTTTAAACGAACTAAGAATTAATTCCAAGAAAATATAAAATAAGTAAAAAATAGTTTTTATGGTATTGTAAAAACTGTTCTCTCCGGCGTTGCCGGAGAAAAACTTATTTAAGTTTGTAATACCCCGTTTGATTTTGAATTTACTTTTTGGTAAAATCCACACATTTCCAAAAAGAAGAGGGGGATATGCAAAGCTATTCTAGATTGTAAAGTATATTCTTGATATAGTCCAAATAAATTATATAATTATTATAGTGGGAGAAAAATGTGAATTATAAACTTATGATGACAGGGTTACTATCGTTACAAATGTTGTTTACAAAAACAAGTTGGGATCCAACTGCTAAGGCTATGAATGGGAAAACAGTTGCTGCGGAAATAAATAATGTACCTGAAGAAATTAAAAATTCTTGCAAACCAACTAAACTAATTAATGTACCGTACATAAATCAAAATGATATAGTTTACGGCTGTGAGGCTGTAAGTTCTACTATGCTTCTGCAGTATTATGGATATGAAATTTCAGAAAAAGATTTTACAGATAAATATTTAATTAAAAAAGATTGGTTTGTAAAGAGCGGACATATGCATGGGCCTGATCCACATGCTACTTATGCAGGAAATCCTTACGAATCCAGTGGTAAAAATTTTGGTTTTGGTATTTTTGCGCCGGGAACTGCAAAATCTATCGATAAGGTGGTAGATACTAAAAAACATAAAACTAAAATTACAACAGGAATGAATTTAATTGATCTAATCAAAAATTATATTGACAAAGATATTCCAGTATTAATTTGGGCAACAATGGACATGAAAGAAACCAGCCCTGGACGTAGTTGGATTATAAATTATGTTGATGAAAATTCGCCATACAAAATTGGTGACATATTCACGTGGATGAAAGGCGAGCACTGCTTGGTTTTAGTAGGATATGATGATAATAATTATTATTTTAATGATCCTTACAAAAATCATGGTGTAATACCCTACGAAAAAAAGCTAGTAAATCAAAGGTTTTTAGAACTTGGCAAGCAGTCTGTTGTGATTTTAGAAAAATCTTTAGAGGTGCCTTTAGAAGAACAATTGGAGGAGTAATCTTTTTAAATTTTTTTAGTTAGTGACTAGTTGGCAATTCTCTCCGGCATTGCCGGAGAGAAATCTATCTAGGTTTTGAAATTCTATTTGATTTTGAATTTATTTTTTAGTATAATACTTTCAAGAGGAGGGGCTGTTATGGAAACTGAAGCGATTTTGAGTTATAAAGGTAGGCGTTTGGTCAGGTGCAAAGACGATTTTTTTTACGGTAATGTTTTGGAACCTAAAATAGCTTTTTTGCATATAGATTCGAGAAGTGAAGATAATTTTAAAATGCCAAATAAAGTGTCGGTTGGTTTGGTTGATACTTTGGCGGCTTCGCATGGGAGTATTTTTAAACCTTTTAAATTCAGCGTTAAAGATAGCTTTTTCAAAGCTTTAGATTTAGCGGCTGCTTGGCTTGAACGGCAATCTGTTTCAAATTTAAAAAAATGATTGGATGTGATTTTAATGACTGTTTTTGAAATTACTATGGGAATTCTTATTATAGTTTTTAGTATTGTAATAGTTGCGATTGTGCTTTTTCAAGAAGGTAAGGAACAAAGTATGGGTGGGATTATCACCGGTGGCGGTGCGGATTCGTATCTTAACAAAAATAAAAGTAGGGTTATAGATGCGTTTTTGGCAAGATGGACAAGATTTATTGCAATTATGATGTTTGCTTTGGTTATTTTGCTGAACGTTGCAGAGTATTTGCATTGGTTTGGTTTATAAATTTTAATTTTTGGAGTACTTGTGAGTGATATTGATTTAGAATATGGTGCCAATCAAATTCAGGTTTTGGAGGGCCTGGAAGCTGTTAGAAAGCGGCCGGGGATGTATATTGGTTCAACGGGCTCCAGGGGACTGCATCATTTAGTTTATGAAATTGTTGATAACTCGATTGACGAAGCTCTGGCGGGGTTTTGCACTAAAATAATTGTCGAAATTCTGCCCGAAAATATAATAAGGGTGCGTGATAACGGCAGAGGAATTCCGGTCGGGATTCATCCAAAGCTTGGAATTCCTGCGGTGACCGTTGTTTTTACCGTTTTACATGCCGGAGGAAAATTTGGCGGGAGTGGATATAAAGTTTCGGGAGGACTACATGGAGTTGGTGCTTCGGTTGTTAATGCGCTTTCAAATTGGCTTAAAGTTCGTGTTTTTGATGGCGAAAAAGTTTATGAGCAAAAATTTGAAAGGGGAAATATAGTTTCTGATTTAACCTCTTCGGATTGTTCTGATGCCCGTGGAACTGAAATCTCATTTAAATTTGATGAGGATATTTTTAAAGATGTTAAAGATTACGATTTTCAGATTCTCGCAACACGGCTTCGTGAGCAGGCCTTTTTAAATGCTGGGCTTGAAATTGATTTGATTGATAAAAGGCAGGAAGAATCTAAAATCGAAATTTTTAAATATGATGGCGGAGTGGTCAGTTTTGTCGAATTTTTGCGAAATCGCCGGGCTCTCGATGCCATCCACGATGATGTTATAACTTTTAGCGCCGAGAATAACGAAATAGCAACTTATTTTGAGGCCGCGCTGCAGTTTAATTCGAGTTATAATGAGCTTATTTTATCTTTTGTTAATAATATTCATACAAATGATGGTGGAACACACGAAGATGGGTTTAAATCGGCTTTAACTCGAGTTGTGAATAACTATGCAAGAGAATTTAAAATTTTAAAAGATGATGATAAAAATTTTATCGGCGATGATGTTCGCGAGGGCCTATGTGCTGTTATAAATATCAGAATGAAAGAAGCGCAATTTGAAGGGCAGACTAAATCAAAGCTTGGCAATACTGAAGTTAAGGGCTTTGTCGATAAAGTTGTTTATGAAAAATTAAAATTGTATTTCGAAGAAAATCCGAATTCTGCAAGAGCGATAATGGAAAAAATTCTGGCATCTGCCAAGGCGCGCGAGGCAGCTCATAAAGCGCGTGAACTTGTTAGAAAAAAAAACGCAATGGAATCCGCTTCTTTACCAGGAAAATTAGCCGATTGTCAGTCGAAAAATCCTGAAGAAACTGAGATTTATATAGTTGAGGGAGATTCGGCAGGAGGTTCGGCCAAAGGCGGCAGGAATCGCAAATTTCAAGCAATACTCCCGCTTTGGGGCAAGATGCTGAATGTTGAAAAAGCGCAACTTGCTAAGGTTTATGTTAACGAAAAATTAATGCCGATTATAACTGCTTTGGGTTGCGGAATTGGTAGTGATTTGGATATTGACAAATTAAGATACCATAAAATTATAATTATGGCCGATGCTGATGTGGACGGCTCGCATATTAGAACTTTATTGTTAACTTTCTTTTTTAGATTTGCGAAGAAAATAGTTGAAAATGGCTATGTGTATATTGCAAGGCCGCCACTTTATAGAATTACTAAACTCAAACAGCATTTTTACGCTTTTTCGGATGAAGAACGTGATAGAATTCTTTTAGAAATCGGCGGTTCTTCCGAAGTTCAGCGCTATAAAGGCTTGGGCGAGATGGACTCCGAACAGCTCTGGGAGACTACTATGAACCCCGAAACCCGGACTATGCTTAGGGTGTCGGTCGAAGATGCAGCGCAAGCTGATGAGGTTTTCAGCACTCTTATGGGCGAAAAAGTTGAACCAAGACGCGAATTTATCGAAAAAAACGCAAAATATGTTGCAAATTTAGATATTTAATGTTATAATAAGCACAGTGCTTTCAGCGCTGATGTTTCTATAGATTTATTATGAATTGGTAAATTTATGGGAAATTATTTAAAATCTTAGGAGGTGAATATGCAAATTATTAATAATCATCAAAATAATAGTGCTAAAAAAATAGTAATTATTGATGATTCTTCTAGAGAAAGTAACATTAAAAAAGCTGCTAAATATTTATCGATTTTAGCTGTTGGCGGAGGTCTTGGGTATGGGACAAAAGCAATTGTAAATATTTTTAAAAATAAACAACACAGTATTGTTGTTAATGGTGAAATTTTGGAATATTTGCGGAGAAGATTTGACACAAAACCGGAAAATTGGCAGAAAAGTCCTAGATATTATTTTATTAAATTTTTAGATAAATTGATGAAATATGATGATAATATAAAAGATGAAGAACTCATACTCACTTTAAAATATATTATTCTTGCGGTTGTGCCGACTTCGGATAGCTTTCACGAACAATTTTTTGGTAGCATTGTAAGTTCAATTTTAAGTGAAATAAAAGAAAAATATCAAGATTCTCACTTTAATGTTTTGTTCGACATTATTCTAAGTGAAAATGCTTCTATTGCACGCAAATTTGTTACGCGTGGTATTAGTGATACTGGTTTTTTGGAAGAAAGTAAAAAAGAAGGGCTTGCAGAGGGAATTAGTCGTTGGTTTAAAATATTGAATCCTTTTTCAAATAATACAGAACGCTCTAAACTGTCTGTTGAACAAGCTATGAAAGTTAAAGATGGAATAAAAAAATATTTTTCTGATCTTTCTTTTAATTTAAAAAAAATGGATTTAAGTCGCTATAGTAATGAAGCTGCTAAAGAAAAAATTAAGATTGAAAAAAACGAGAAAAAACTTGACGAAAATGATTTAAATACAATTAAAGAGTTATATAACTCCACTGAAATAGACCAAAAGATTAAAGATGATATAATTAATCAAAATTTTGGCGGTTACAAGTTGGGGTTATTGTTTTCTGATTTATTATTTAAAACTACTATTTTTCAAATTTTTGGCACGCGGCAAGAAAAAAACACTTAGATTTGTGTTAATATTTTGAAAAATACAAAATTTTTAGTAAAATAAAAAAATTTTTTCGACTTTTTTCTTGATTAAACAGTTTTTTTATGATATAATGAAAACGAACACTTGAAAATTTGAGTTTTAATAGATTTTATTATATTTATAAGGCTTGGATTTTCATTTGAATTTTTTAGGGTATTAATTATTTATTAAATTACCTATATTTTAATTTTGGTCAGTTATTTTTATTTTAATTTTTTTTATGAGGTGAGTTTTATGGGAAATAAAAATTCTAGGAAACGCGTGGGGACTTTACTTGCACTTTTGGGAGCAGTAAGTGCCGCAAAATCTAATGTCACTAATGCAGATCTCCAAAGTAGTTATGGCGAAACTTATTATAGAAGTAACAATATAGGTTTTAAAAATGAAGAAAGCATGCCGGATTTCAGTGAGTATGAAAACCTTAATCTTGATAAAATCACAAGTCTAGAGCAGGCAACCAAAATATCATCGGATTGTGTGAAAACTCTTGATGGAATGATTAAAGGGATTGATAAGTTTTCGGGGCTGGCAAATTCATTTTTGAGTAGTACGAAAAAATCTATACCTGAAGCTCCGGGTTTTTTTTCAAGACTTTTTAAAACTTCTTATCTTAAAACTGCGGCTGATGGAGCTGAGGCTACTGTTTTGTCATCGGTCCAAAGTATGAGAAGTTTGATTTCGGAAATCGACTCTTTTAAAGGAAAGTTCGCCGGTTTGGAAACAATTAAATCATATACATCAAATGTAAAAGTTGACAATGCAAAAGATACATTTGAGCGTTTGGGACTTAATTTTTCTGACTTAAAGAATGATTTTACTTCAATTAGCAACAATGCTACAAATGCATCGAGTAAATCAAGTTTATCCGAACGTTACGATGACTTTGCGGATATTTATAAAAAACTTTCATTTTCAAGTACTTCAGTTGATACTATAATTTTATCAGCATTAAATGCGACAAAAAGCGATTTAGAATCTTTAAAAGCTGAAGTTAAAAAACTTCCTGACGCATTCAAGTGTAAAGAAGAGATTATAAGGTGGAAAGAAGAACATGAACGAATATTGTTGGAGCAAAATTTTGCAAAAGAAAAATCGTCAATACAAAACGATTTAAGGGAATGCCAAAAATATTTGTCTGAAAGTTACACAGGGGCTTGGAAATCAATTGAAAACGTTGATCCGGACATAAGTATTTTAATTAGAAACGAATTTGAAACTAAATTCAGTGATTTAAGCAATGAAATAACCAGAAATATTGATACAATATCTAATCTTAAAACTTATACAACGGATAATGCAGACAAAGTTAACAATATGAAAGGTTTGCCGAAAGAATTTGAAGACAAAAGGATAAGTTTTGTTAATCTTATTGAAAATTATAAAAATAAATTATTCAAAGAGAAGAAAAAACTTAAATCCGCAAAAGATAATCTTGTTAAGCAAGTTAACGATTTGATGAGCAATTTGAATAGCAACTGGACGGTCCAATGCAGCAGTTTTAGAGTTGAGGATGATAAAAATAAGTTTATAAAAATAGCGGAATCAAGTTATAATACCGCTAAAGAACTTTGTGCTCAACTTTTAACCGAAACTGAAAGTTTAAAATTGGATATCAGTTCTGAAAATCCGTATTCTGTCATAGAAGATGGACAGAAAAAAATCGATGACAGACGGCCCAGAGTTGAAGCTGCTATTGATTCTGTTAAAGAAAAAGGCTTGTTAATGCGGATTAATATTTCCAAAAAGTTAATTGATAATTTGGTAAAAGATTGCGACGAAACTTGGGAGAAATACAGTAATAAATACGCTCCTAAATTTATAAGTGAAAAAACTTTGGTAGAGGATTCTTCAGAAATATGGAATGATATTACTGGAGCCTACAATGAAGAAACCAATTGGCAGAAAGCAAACCTCACCAATATAATGAGATCAAAAGAACTTAGTGAAGAATTAGCTAACGAGCTTGATTCCAAGTTGTCTGTTTTATCAAATAGGATTGGTATATTTAAAGATAAAATTGATAATGCTGTTTTAAAAATGAGCAGTCTAATCAATAAACATCAAGCGGAATTGCAACGTAAATATGCCTGGCAGCGTATATTCTTTACTACCGGAAATTATGACAATATAAAGAAAGAAGTAGGCGAAGCTTATGCTAACCGCACAGACGAGGACAGCAAAAAAATTGCCAGCGTTATTGATAGTTATTTAGCGGGGACTTATGATAATGTATTAAAACTTTGTAATATGATGAAACTAAATATGGGTACTCAATTTGCACTTATAAGTGGTGCTCCAGGTTGGGGTAAAACTCAAAGTCTCGACTATTTGATAAGCGCTACAAATGCACAAAAAATTGTTGTTTCTTACAGTGATCTATTAAAAAGTAATGATGGTGTTAAATATGCAAGCGACTTATTGCTTAAGTATAGAGGTAAAAAGGAACCATTAGTTTTAGTACTGGATGAATTTGATACAATAGCAAAGAGCCGTGGTAGTGATGATAAGGGTAATGCAGTTTTGGTCAATTCTTTTTTTGACGCAGTAAAAACAATGTCGGAAAATCCTGATAACAATATTAATTTAAGGTTAGTTGTGGCTATAAGTAATATGAATAAAAATCAATTAGATTCTGCTAACATAAGCCGTATGAATGAGTTCTTGACGTTTGGCAGCAATCCTGATTATAAAAGAATAATTGATATAACGAGTGAAGGGTTTGAATGCAATGCTTCCGAAGGTAGTAAAGAAAACTTTGTGAATAATATTGTTAGAGCTTGCGAATCTTTGAAAACTTCCGGTTATACGCCTAATGCAAGAAATATTCAGAAGGCTTTTCAAGCTGTACAAAGCGATTGGTGCGCTAGGATGAATGAAGGTAAGACGCCAGAAGACAGAGGATATTATCAACCATGGCATGCTTTGCTTGAGTCTAATCTTATTTGTCAGAAAATTAGAGATTTGACAGTTAAAGATAATTAATATTAATAAAAGCCAATATGTTTTATTGGCTTTTTTTATGGAGAGATACCGAAGTGGTTGTAACGGGACTGACTCGAAATCAGTTTGGGGTATTTTTCCCCACGTGGGTTCGAATCCCACTCTCTCTGCCAATTGCTGTTGATCAGAAAGTGGTTAATTTATTGCCTTATTTTTTCAGAGATATTGCTAAAAAAAGATAGATATTTTCTCCGGCTTCGCCGGAAGAAACATTTTGCCGGTTTCGTAAAGAAATATAGTAAACAAATTTTAAAATTAATATTCTGAATTTAAAGAGAACCGCACAGTTTTTGCCGTGCGGTACTTTACTTTTAGGTAATGGTCTTTCTGGCAGCGTCACCCTACTGATTTATTTTCTAGCTTTTCTAACCTTTCGTTTAGTTTTTTGATATCCAAGGTATTCTGCTTCGTATTATTAGCAGTTACTCCATTTAAAATATTGGCTATACCTGCCACCAAAAGTGTACCTCCAAATGGGATAAGAGCTCTAAGCCCATAAGGATCTGTTGTTCCTGATGGCGTTGAACCTAATACAATTCCTGTTAAACCAGCGGCACTGGCTAAAGAACCTGCAATAATATTAAACACTCCAATACAACTGACAGCTGCATTGGTTTTAGGTGCACAATTGAACGACAACGCTAAAAAACTAAGCGATGCTGCACAAAACTTTTTGGCAAACATAAGTAAACCTCCATATTTTTAATCTGGCGCCCATTTTCCATGTTATCACATATAAAAAAATTTGTCAACACAAAATTTCGAAAAAATATAAAAATGGGACTTTCTGGCAATTTTGGAGGTAACTTGTTCGCATTTTGTAATACCATATTTTTAAACATCTTGATATTTATCACTGAATATAATACTATAAATATTATTATTATTTAGCAAGGAGATGTTCAGATTTGAATAGTTGTTTGATACTTGCTGCCGGGAATGGAAGCAGAATGAGACTAAAATGCCCCAAGGTTTTGGCTCAGGTTTTAAATGTGCCTATGCTTTCTTGGGTTTTGGATTCTGTAATAGATTGCGGAATAAATAACCGGTGCGTTGTTACCGGTTATGGCAGTGCAAAAGTCAAAAAATTTTTAAAATCAAATAATTATAATTGTGAAACCGTGTTTCAAGCTGAGCGTAAAGGCACAGCTCATGCTGTTATGGTGGCGCATGATTTTTTAAAAAAAAATATTAGCGGTGATGTTTTAATTTTAGGCGGAGATTCTCCATTTATTGATTCTGATACGATAATGCTGGCTTATAAAAATCATAAAAAAAACAAAAATGCCGCTACAATCGTTTCCGCTAATTTTGAAAATCCTTTTGGTTATGGCAGAATTGTAAGAAATAAATCCGGTAATGTTTGTTCGATTGTCGAAGAGCGCGAAGCTGATGATGCTCAAAGAAAAATTACCGAAATAAATTCGGGGGCTTATTGGTTCAATGTTAAAAATTTATTAGAAACTATTGGATGTATAAATGCAAGTTCGCTTTCGGGTGAACTTTATTTAACGTCTATTATTTCAATTTTTATAAAAAATGGGCTCAAAGTTGATGCCTGCTGTGCGAGCGATTACACTGTAGCTTTGGGAGCTAACACTCCTGAGCAGCTTGAAACGTTAAATATTATTGCAAAATCCAAGGTTTTTAAAGGTTTAATTGCCCGTGGGATTAATATTCCGTGCTGTGATAATGTTTTTATAAGCAAAAATGCCGAAATCGGCGAGGGAACTACAATTCTTTCGAATGTTACGATAAATTCCTGCACAAAAATAGGCAAAAATTGCACAATAGGTCCAGGAACAGTCCTTTCGGGCGAAAATATACCGGATAATACACATCTTATTTTTTATAATTCAAATAATAATTTTAATAATATTAAATCCAAGGAAGTAAAATATGCATTCTAAAGTTAAAATTTTTTCGGGGATGTCCAATATTTTTCTTGCGGAAAAAATAGCTCAAGGCTTAAATCTTAAGTTATCCGAAATTGAGATAAGTAAGTTCCAAGATGGCGAAATCTCGGTTTTGATAAAAGAAAATTTAAACGGCTGCCATTGCTTTGTATTGCAATCTGTTTGCAAGCCGGTTAATGATAATTTAATGGAATTTTTAATAATAATAGACGCTTTAAAACGTGCTCATGCAAAAAAAATTACTGCAGTAATACCATATCTCGGATATTCAAGGCAAGATAGAAAATGCAGGCTAGGGGAGCCGATAAGTGCAAAATTGGTCGCAAAAATGATATCTCACGCAGGAGTTGACGACATAATTGTTGCGGATTTGCATGCAAGTCAAATCGAAGGTTTTTTTGATATTCCAGTTTCAAATATTTCAAATCTTAAAAATTTTGCCGAAGATATAAAAAAAATCGAAGATTTTAATCCCGAAAATTTTGTAATTGTAGCTCCTGACGTTGGCGCCGCGAAAAAAACCAGAGCTTTTGCCAAACTTTTAAACTGCAATATGGCGATAATTGATAAAAATCGTGCAAAAGCGAACTGTTCCGAAGTTATGAATATAATTGGAAACGTCGAATCAAAAAATGCTATACTTATAGATGATATAATAGACACGGCGGGGACTATCTCGAATGCCGCAGAGGCGCTTATTAAAATAGGAAAAGCTCAAAAAACTTATATCTACGCAACTCATGCGGTGTGTTCCGGCAAGGCTTATGAAAGATTATCTTCGCAGTTTATTAACCAAGTTGTATTTTCTGATTCGATTCCAATTTTGGATAAAAATCATCTTAAAAATATAAAAATTATCAGTATCGCAAATATTTTTGTTGATGAAATTTTGAAATTCATTGAATAAATTTATTTTAAAGATTATAATTAAATCAAAGCTATTAATGCCGGGAATAATAATTTAGAGTTTTCTCCGGCGGTGCCGGAGAAAGTATATGTTTTTAATATTTTTGCCGACGAAATTCTAAAACTTATTGAATAAATTTATTTTAAAGATTATAATTAAATCAAAGCTATTAATGCCGGGAATAATAATTTAAAGCTTTCTACGGCAGCGCAGGAAAAAATATATGTTTTTATAATTATTATTTTAAATAAGGAGTGATAAATATATGAAAAAATTACGCAAAATTATTAGTGCATTGATGGTTTGTTCTATGCTGTCTTCCGGTGTACGTGGAATGGATCTTAATGAAACACAACAAAAGACGCTGGCAGCTGTTGCTGTAACGGCCGCCGTTGGTATACCATTAATTGTTATACTTAAAAAAATATTTTCAAATAAAGGCATTAAGGCTTTTGATAAAAAAGAACAAACTTGGATAAAATTCCTCATGGGTGAACAAATTGATGATAAAAGTTTTCGATTTAATTCTTGCAATGAGTTTAGAACTGCAAGTAATAATGATTTAGAAGGTTATCATGATTTCATACAAGTGGTTTTTCCAAATTTAGAAAAATCAGGATATGCTAATCAAGATTTATATTTGAATAAAAATCTAAAAAAATGGCAAGATTTAATGCAGGATTTAGAAATAAGATTAAAAATTCAAGAAAATTTAAGGTTAAATTTAATCCGTATATTAACATTTTTTGGGTTTGAAGTTACATTAGGAGATAGTTCAAAAATAATAAAATTAAAAGCCAAAACTGACGGCGTAGCATTTAAACCCGGCAATCACAATGGTTTAAGGCTCACAAGAGTTTTAATATGTTTAAAAATTTTTGGGCTCAATAGAGAGCACCAGTTAATTATAGATTCTATTAATTCAAATAAAGAAATTATGAAGTTGGTAAATGGCAATTCTACTTTAAAAACAAGCTATGGGTTTTGGTTAAATTCTAGAAAAAATGCTTGTTTGTTTTAATTTAGAATTTAGATTTAAAATGTCAAAGATAATTTCAGGAATATTCAAAGGAATAAAACTCGATGTACTTCCGCAAGAAAACATGCGCCCGACTTCTTGCAGAGCAAAAGAAGCACTTTTTGATATACTCCAATTCAATTTAAAAGATAAAATTTTTGTGGATTTATTCGCGGGGACAGGTCAAATAGGGCTTGAGGCACTCAGTCGAGGCGCATTAAAATGTTTTTTTGTAGAAAAATCCAAAAAATCAATACAAATTTTAATTAAAAATATTAATAGAGTTGAAAAGATTTCAGATAAAAAATTAAATTTTGAAGTTTGTGTTCTTGATGTTTATAAGTTTTTAGATAAATTTAATAAAGAAGTAGATATACTATTTGCCGATGCTCCTTTTGATTTGCCTTTAGATGAAAAAATATTTATAAAATCCAAACAAATTATCAATCCAAATGGAATTTTAATTATAGAAAATGAATCAAAAAATAAGTATCTTGAATTTCCGGGTTCTTTTTGCTTGATAAAAAGATATACATATGGTAGAATAGCGTTTGATTTTTATAAATTAAAATCGGAGTAACTTATGGAATTTGATGAAATAATAGAACAGATGGAAGACGTCATAGAATCCGCTTGGAAATTGCCAATGGGCAGAGGACGCTCGGTGGTTGATGTTGCAGAAATTGAAAATCTTATAAAAAAAATGCGAATATCACTTCCGCAGGAAATCAGGGAGAGTAAAAAAATAATCGCAAATAAAGATAAAATTTTACAGACTGCAAAAGAAAATTGCGATGAAATTTATCGGATTGCTAAACAAAAGGTTAAATTAATGGTTGAAGAACACGAAATTGTAAAGCTTGCTAAGCAAAGAGAAAATGAGATCATAAAAGATTTAAAAGAAAAATCTGAAAATATTATTACTGAAGCAAAAAAAAATATCGGAAAAATCCTCGACGAGCTTGAAAATAATACTGCAACTTTAACAGAAAAAATTAAAAGTTCAAAAAAAGAATTGGAAAACCTAAAAATTATTTAAAATAATAATTTCCCTCAAGTATAGTAAGCATATTTAAAAGTTAAAAATTATTTTTTATCTTTGCAACAGCATTCCAAAATAATTAATATCAATCTAAATCTAAAAAATCTTCAACATTAATATTCATATTAAGTATAACTTCATCATTATTGTTAACCTTTTCTACTTTTATCTCGTTTGAATATATAGTGTAATGAATATCTTTGGATTGAACTTCTACAATTAAACCAAAATTATCATTGTCTTCAGCAGAAAATTTTGTGAGCTCTTTTTCCCCGGAATAAATATTAATAAATTCATCCAACATTTTAATATACTTTTCTCGGTGTTCGTTTTTTATATTATCTGAATTTTGTATAATACAATCATCAATTGTATCATAAATATTGCTAATATGACTTGAAAGGTCATTATCTTTATAATTTAATATAAGTTTTCTTATAGCATCATATCTTTTTTGTGGCTCATCACCTAATTTCGCAGTACCATCTTTGATCATTTTTTGATTTTTTTCATAGAACTCACCTTTTTTGTCTTTCTGTTGAATCTCACCTTTATTTTCTAATTCGTTCATTGCATTCTTAACTTTTGTAGGATTACCATTATTGGTATTACTATTTTTACCTTTAATTGCAAGTGCAATTATAGTACTGATAACCCCAATTGAAACGACTCCTAATCCTACTCCCAACCCAATGGCAATTTTTTGTTTTTTAGTGAGTTTATTAAACTTAGAAGAACCCCCCCTACTGCCGCAAGGGTTTGCTCGGTTTTAATATTTTGAGCTGCTTGAGTTTTACCGCCCAAAATTGATGCACATACAAGTGTTAATGCTATTTTCTTTCTATTGAATTTTGGCATATGAAACTACCTCCAATTGATTTAAAAATTTAAAAAGCAATTTTCGCACGACCATCCTACAGTATAAAACATAAAAATCAATTTGTCAAGGGAAAAATAGATAAAATTAATATGTATTCTTTCCGGCGACGCCGGAAAAACTATATTTTATAGGTCAGAAAAAAATCAATAAATTAATTTTTCTCAAGGCATTGAAAAATTATGTTTGAAAAAGGCGTCCCCTCCAGTATTCCCGGGGATAACTTAAATTTTTTGAAAGAGTATATTGACTTTTTCAAGCGCGTTTGATGTATTATTATATCGAAAAAAATCCATTTATGATGAAAATTCTGCTTCGACGACTTGCAAAAAATAACTCATTATTTACAATAGAATTTGAGCAGACCGGGTGATCGCGCTTTTGATTACGAAAGTATAAAAGTGAGGAAAGTCCGAGCTCCAAAGAGCAGGGTAACGGTTAACCGCCGCCGAGGGAAACCTTAGGGATAGTGCGACAGAAAGTAACCGCCGAAAGGCAAGGGTGGAAAGGCGAGGTAAGAGCTCACCAGGAGGTCAGGCAACTGGCTTGCTACGTAAACCCTACCCGGAGCAACACCGCGAGGAAAACGAAAAAAGCTTGCTCGGCTGTTTTCAGAGGTGGCAGTGAGCTTGAGAGTAATTTCAGGCCAAGATAGATGATCACATAGACAGAACTCGGCTTATAGGTTTGCTTGTATGTTAGAACTTGTATTTACAAACGTTTTAACAAAGTATGTAAGTGAGAAATAATGGCCATAGATTCTTAGAAATGGTTTACATAAATCATGAATATGAATAATTTTGAATTTGAAGATGTACCGAGCGCAGTGATGTTGAGCGGTGGCTTAACAAGTGCGGTTTTGTTGTCTTTTTTAAGGGAAAAAGAGTTGAAGTCATCTTTAAAGGCTTTCTTTGTTATTTTTAATCCAAAACAAGTTTTAAAAGAACAAAAGTGTGTAGAGCAATTAGCAAAATATTACAATGTTCATTTAAAAATTTTGGATGTAAGTAGTTTGTATGATGGTATGACTGTACCATCCTCTTTAGATTTTCAAAAATTTAATGATTATTACATGCCTTTTTTAAATAGTGTTATGATTTCTGTTGTTGCTGCTCATGTTTATTATATAGGCTATAAGAATATTATATTTGGTACGACATCGAGTGCGTCTTTTCATTATCCTGATTGTTCTTTAGAGTTTTTAAAAGCCCAATCAAAGGCTATATTTTATGGTTCTGTTAGTAATTTAAAGCTATTAACGCCATTTTTGAATTCGTCAAAATTAGAAATTATGCGTATGGCAAAAGAATCAAATATGCATATACCAGTAGAATTAACATGGAGCTGTTTTGTAAGCTATAAAAAGCCATGTGGTAAATGTTTTGGTTGTCTTGAACGAAAACTTAGTTTAGAAATATTAGGAAGTGGTGAATAAGTTTGTGTATACACTTATAAAGACAATAAAAATTTCATCATCACATTATTTAAATTTGAACCATAATTCTAAAGACTGTAATTTACACGGTCACAATTACATAATAAAAGTTTTTTGTAGGTCGGAGTCACTCAATGAAGATGGAGTGGTCTGTGATTGTAGTAAAATAAAAAATGCTGTAGTTGAAGCTTTTGACCATAAAGAGTTAAATAAGTTAATTCCTCAACCTACTATGGAAAACATTGCTAAGTACGTTTTTGATTTGTCGGGCGACAAATGTTTTAAGGTAGAAGTTATGGAAACTGAGAATAATAAGGCTGTTTATGAGAAGTAGTGATGTTGACAAAGCTCAAGAATTAACGAGAGAGCTTTTTGAGTGTTTAGGGATCAAACTTATGGATGAAACGCCTAAACGTTTCGTAGGTATGATGCGGTATCTTACTTCGTATGAAAATATTTCGAATGAAGAAATTGCGAATGAAGTCAATAAGACTTTCGAAGTAGATGTTAGAACTGATTCTAAAAATATGGTCGTTGTTAAGGATATTGAAGTTTTTAGTTTATGCGAGCATCATATTGCACTTATGTATGATATGAAAGTTTCAGTCGGTTATATACCACAAAATTTTGTTTTAGGTCTTTCAAAAATTGTAAGATTAGTTGATATGGTCTGTAAAAGATTACAATTGCAGGAAAAAATCGCCGAAGACATAATTGATATCATGCGAATTTTGACTAAAAGCGATAGCATAGCAGTTCACATCGAAGCCAAACACAGTTGCGTGACCGCAAGAGGGATACATAATGTATCGTCAAAGACAGTAACAACAAATATGGGCGGAGAATTTTTAAAAAGTGAAACTTTGAAGTTATCGTTTTTGGAAAATTTAAAAAGTTAACTGGGCTTATTTCAAATATAAAAATTCTCTCCGGCAATGCCGGAGGGAATATATTTAAAAAAATTTTTCTCGAAAAATCCGAAGAATATTTAAATTTTTTTCAATTTAACATCTCTTTTTACATTGAAAAAATAAATTTTGTTTGATAGAATACTCTCAGCAAGAATTGTCCGAAAAGGGCGGTTGGTCACTCCTCAATAAAGTGAGGTGATGGCTATGAAGGAATCATTAGCATTAATTTTCCTCATATTATTTTTAATGTTAATTATTATTATATACATTAAAAAATAACCGCACCTGTGTTAAAGACTGCGGTTATTAAATCCACGGTTGAAATATAAGGACCAACCGCTCAAAGCGGGATTCTTGCTGTTATTATATCAATTAAAAACAAAAAAATCAAATAAATATTGCAAAAGTCATTAGATTTCTTTCGAAACTTAAAAATTAAAATAAGAAATACTCCCTCTGGCGCTGCCGGAGAGAATATTTAAAAAACCAAAATTATTTTTTAGGGGCAGAAATTGTAAACTGATAATTAAAATTATCTATAATTTTGCCACTAAGTGGGTCAGTATACTTTTTGGCACAACCTTTTATTGTTAAACTGCCATCGTTATTTAAAGTTAAAATAAAATTAATATCTTCATTACCCAAAAAAACACTGTTTTTAGATAAATCAGATTTAAATACTCCAGTAGAATGATAACTAAAATCTTTTAAATTTTCACTAATACTTTTTAATGAAATACTAATTATTGGTAATAAATTTAATAGTTCTAACTTAGTTACATTTTTATCTTCTTCGGTATTAAAGCCCAATGAATATTTGTCGATTTTAATATTAGATACTAAATTTTTATTTTCTGCTAAAATTTCATTTTTTGCCTTCAGAATTTCTTGTTTTTGTGTTTGTGTTACATTTGGCAGAAAGTTCCCACTCAGTAAAGATTTCAAATCTATTCCCAAATTTTTCAATTTCTTTGAGAATAATTCAAAAACCTCATTTGCACCGGAATTATCAATAAACTCAACAATATTATCGATCAATGCCTCTTCTTTTTTAAAATCTCTCATCAAATACCCAATTGTTTTTTTGATGGTGTACCTTCCCATTGCAGGGTGATTGACAAGACCGGTATCGCCCAAAACCTCATTTGCAGTAGCATATGCGCCAACCAGTGCCGCTGCTCCAATTGCAACTTTTGCACCGATGCCCATACCTTGAGTTTTCTTGAGCTTTTCAGAATGACTTGAAGCCGCTCCCCCTACTGCCCCAACGGTTTGGGGATTTACTGTTGTTGCCGAAGTTTTATTACCAAAAAGTGCCGCAAACGCCAAAACTGTTGCGATTGTCTTCTTATCGAATTTCGACATAAAAACTACCTCCTAAATATATGATTAAAGTTTAAATGTTCAATGCAGGCAAAATGCTGCATTATTTTTAATTATATACACAAAAAAAAATTTGTCAAGCATGAATTGATATTTTTCATGAAAATTTTTATTTTTTTTCGAAACTTAAAAATTAAAATCGGAAATGCTTCCTCCGGTGACGCCGGAGAAAAAACTTGAGTTGATATTTTCAAAATTTTATGATATAATAAAAGTGTGGCTTGGTCGCGGGCCGATTATTAAGTTTAAAGTTTAACTATAATAACAACCACGTTGCGATCGCGGTTGTTATTTTTCTGTTTTTTTACTTGTATAATAAATTTAATTATATTAAACAATAAATTAAGAATAGTAAATAACATATTTCATCACCTCGCTTTTCCTCGAAATTCGAGATAAATTCAAGATGAACCCGCGTTTCCAAGCCACAATGCTTATTTTAATATATTAAAAAGTTAAACTCAACAAAAAACATTAAAAAAATAGAATTCTTTCGAAACTTAAAAATTAAAATAGGAAATGCTCCTTCCGGCGACGCCGGAGAAATATATTGTTTATGCATTTTTTAATACCAATTTGATTTTTGACTTGTAAATGTTATTAAAAACTATATAATAGAGTATATAGTCTAAATTTTGAGGAAGGTTATGGATAATAAGATAATACTCGTCGATATCAATGACGAAATGCGGAAATCTTTTTTGGATTATTCGATGTCGGTCATTGTTTCGAGGGCTCTGCCCGACGCGCGCGATGGTTTAAAGCCGGTCCATCGAAGGATTTTATATACTTTATTTGAAAATAATTTAACTGCCGAAAAGCCCTACAGAAAATGCGCTGACACAGTCGGTTCAGTGCTTGGTAGATACCACCCGCATGGAGATTCTTCGGTTTATGATGCACTCGTGAGACTTGCTCAGGATTTTTCGACGCGTTATATGCTGGTTGACGGTCACGGAAATTTTGGTTCTATTGATGGCGACCCTCCGGCAGCTTATCGTTATACCGAAGCCCGTATGAGTAAAATCGCTGCCGAAATTTTAACAGATATCGATAAAGAAACTGTTGATTTTAGGCCAAATTATGACGATAGATTAAAAGAGCCTGTAGTTTTGCCTGCAAGATTCCCAAATTTGCTTGTAAACGGTTCTACAGGAATTGCCGTCGGTATGGCAACTAATATTCCGCCGCACAATTTAGGCGAAGTCATAGACGCTATTTGTTATTTAATCGATAATCCTGATGCAGAAGTTACAGAACTCATGAAATTTATAAAAGGCCCGGATTTTCCGACCGGTGCTCAAATTATGGGTCTATCAGGCATAAAAAATGCATATGCAACCGGGCGCGGCAGAATTACAGTCAGAGCCAAGAGCGAAATTATCGAAGACGGCAATAAATTTAAAATTATAATTACTGAAATCCCGTATCAAGTAAATAAAGCCGCTACGATAGAACATATTGCAAATTTAATAAAAGAAAAAAAAATAAATGGAATTTCTAAAATTGAAGACCATTCCGATAGAGATGGCTTGAGAATTGAAATCAGCGTAAAATCAGGATTTTCCCCTGAAGTTGCACTGAATCAAGTTTATAATTTTTCGCAACTTCAAACTAATTTTAGCGTTATAATGCTTGCAATCGTAAATGGTGAGCCTAAAATTTTAAATTTAAAATCAGCTTTAAAAATTTATATAGATTTTCAAGTCGAAATAATAACAAGGCGTACAAAATTTGATTTAAAAAAAGCACAAGACAGATGCCATATACTCGAAGGCTTAAAAACGGCAATTGATAACATCGACGAAGTAATTTCGATAATCAGAAGCTCTAAATCTGTAAGCGACGCAAAATTAAAGCTTTCTGAAAGATTTAATCTAGACGATATTCAAACCCAAGCGATAGTTCAAATGCCTTTAGGAAAATTAACTGGGCTCGAAAGAGAAAAAATCGAAAACGAAATAAAAGCGCTAATGGAAAAAATAGCATATTTTAACGAACTTCTTGCGAATCCGCAAAAACTTTTGGCAGTTTTAAAAGAAGAAATAACTAAAATAAAAGAAAAATATTCAGATAAGCGTCGCACCGAAATTTTAAGCGTCGGCGGCGAAGTCAATGTCGAAGATTTAATTCCAAACGAACAAAGAATTATTACTTTTACAAAACTTGGTTATATTAAAACTCAAGATATTAGTACTTATAAAACGCAAAATCGCGGCGGCAAGGGAATTTCGGGGATGTCCAGGCGCGAACATGACTCAGCTGACCAGATTTTAATTGCAAATACTCATGATTTTCTTATGTTTTTTACGAATTTAGGAAAAGTTTATAAAATTAAATGTTTTGAGATTCCTGAATCTTCAAGAACTTCGAAAGGCTTAAATATCGTAAATTTATTGCCGATTTCTGAGGGCGAAAAAGTCACTTCGCTTTTAAAAACTAGTAATTTTGAAGATTCGAATTTTATAGTTATGAACACAAAACTTGGAGTTATTAAGCGCTGCAAACTTTCTGATTTTAATTCTGTACGAAAAAGCGGCTTGATTGCTTTAAATTTAGATAGTGGCGATGAATTAAGATGGGTTAAAATTACAGATGGCAATCAATATCTTTTAATTGCTACGAAGAACGGCAAGGCGATTAGATTTAAAGAAGATGAGTTAAGAGTTTTGGGTCGGAATTCTAGAGGCGTAAGATCTATAAAATTACAAGATAATGACGAAGTTGTTGGCTTTATTACGACACAAGAAAATGATAATATATTGACTGTTTCCGAAACTGGCAATGCGCGTATTTCGCCTGTTTCAGATTATAGATTACAAAGTCGCGGCGGGCTTGGAGTTATAAATTATCATGTTAAGGAGCACGGCAAAGTTGCGGCAATTTTAAATATAGATTTAAATAAAGATGTTATAGCGATTTCTTCTGACGGCACTATAATAAGATTTTCAGCGGATTCTGTCAGGCAGTGCTCGAGGTCGTCAAAAGGCGTTAAAATCATGAGGTTATCCGGTGATTCTATCGTGGTTGCAGCAACTGAGATAGAAAAACAGGAAAATATTGGCGAACAAGACGAGCAGACAGGTGCGATTGAAGATAATAATTCGGAAAGGCAAGAAATTTTAGAAAATCAGTCTGTGTCTGATTTTAGTACTGAATAGAAATATTCTATCCGGCATTGCTGGAGAAGATTTTAAGGAGAATTTATGAATTTTAAACGCATAATTTTAAAGCTCAGCGGCGAATCTTTGGCAAATTCAAACGGTTTTGGAATTAATTCTGAAAATTGCCATAAAGTTGCCAATATGATAAAAAGTCTTTTTGATGCTAAAATACAAATTGGTTTAGTAATTGGCGCCGGCAATTTTTGGCGAGGCAGAACCGGCACACAAATTTCGCGAGTTAAATCCGACAAGATGGGCATTTTGGCAACTGCCATGAACGCTTTGGCATTTTCGGATATTTTGAATAATATTGGTATTAAAACACTTATTCAGTCTTCGGTTGAAATTCAGGGAATAGTTCCGGCATTTTCGGCAGATGATACTATAAATGCTCTTGAGGACGAAAAAATAGTGATTTTTTCCTGCGGTATAGGCTCGCCGTTTTTTTCAACCGATACTATTGCAGCGCTCAGAGCCGCAGAAATAAACGCAGAAGTTATTTTAAAGGCTACAACCGTTGATGGCGTTTATTCCTCTGACCCTAAAACAGATAAAAACGCTGTTAAGTATGATAAAATCGCTTTTGATGAAGTTTTAAATAAAAATTTAAATGTTATGGATATGACTGCGATTTCGCTTTGCAAAGAAGCTAAAATCCCAATTTTAGTGTTTAAATTTGAAGAAATAAGTAAAATTACTTCGGAAAATCAAATCGGAACTTATATATTTTAGGAGAAAATATAATTATAATTTTATATGAATTGTAAATTTATTTGCGCTAAGAATTAAATATTTTGTTCATTGTGCAATAATTTTTGGCGATAATAATTTTAGAAAATTGATTTTTTTGAAAATAAAGCTCGAAAACAGAATTTGATACTTGACTTTTCAGTGTTTTTGTTTGATAATTGTATTCAGTTATTTTGTTTTTTATTCAAAGGTCGGTTGTTTGTTGTACTTTAATAAGTTTAGAGGTGCATAACTTTGATGAATTTTAAGTATACTATAAAAAATCCAAATGGAGTTCATTTTAGGCCGGCGGGGTATTTGGCGTCTTTTGCCAATAAATACAATAAATGTAAGATTAAAGTTGGGAAAGTTTTTGAAAATAGTTTAAGAACTGAAAGCTTAGAATGTTCGAGTAATTCGCCTAAAATAAATGTTTCGGAACAATTGTCGTCTTCATCTTTAAGTGATAAAACTTCCGGGTCAGAAAAAGTTAATGGAAATTGTTTAGATGCTTCTCAAATTTTGTCAATTACCGGTTTGGGGTTGAAAAAAGGAGATGAAGTGTTTTTTTCTATTACCGGACCCGATGAGCAAACCGAAAACGAAGTCAGGGATGCGCTTTATGAATTATTGCTACAGCATTTTTAAAATTACAAAACACCGATTTTAATTTTTTAGAGGAATAAATGAACATTTTAAAGGGTATCGCAGTTTCCGAAGGTATTGTTTTTGGCAAACTTAAAGCTTATAAAAAAGTTTTTTTTGATGCGTATTCGGTAAAGCGCTTTACGGAAGATCTTGAGGCCGAAATTTTAAAATTTAAAAATTCCAAAAAACTTGCATTAGAACAGCTTGATGAGCTCTATAATAATGCGCTCGACGATGTTGGCGAAGAGCATGCCATGATATTTAATGTTCATAAAATGATGATTGAAGATATAGATTATTCAAATTCGGTTATAAATATAATAAATGATGAAAAAGCAAACGCTGAATATGCCGTATGGTTTACGTCGCGCGAATTTGAAAAAAAGTTTGAAAGCATGGATAACGAATACATGCAGCAGCGAGCAGGAGATATCAGGGATATTTCGCGCAGAATAATAAATTGCATGGGCAATAATAGTGTTAACAATAAATCATCAAATGATAAAAAATCTTTAATTATCGGCTGTGATGATATTTCTCCGAGCGAGCTTTTGGAACTTAATGGCAAGTACATAAAGGGTTTTATTACTATGCTTGGCTCTAAAAACTCGCATACTTCTATTCTGGCAAGGTCGATGAAAATTCCGTCTGTAGTTTCGCTCGGAAGCCAGTTGAAACCTGAATTTGAAGATTGCGATGTTATTATCGACGGTTTTGCGGGTGTTGTTTATGTGTCGCCGGATAGCACGACGGTTAGGCGCTTAAAAAAGAAAAAAGAGCTTTGCGATAAGCAGGAAGAGCTTTTATCAAGTTTTAAGGGCAAAGAGGATGTTTCAATCGACGGGCAAAAAATCAGGCTTTCTGCAAATGTGAGTCATATTTGCGACATAAAAATTTTAAAAGAAGTTGACGCCAGTGGAATCGGTCTTTTCAGGAGCGAATTTATTTTTATGAATCGCCGTAATTATCCGACCGAAGAAGAGCAGTTTAAAATTTATAAAAGTATTGCAAAAAAAATGGGCGATAAGCATGTAGTTATCAGAACTTTAGACGTCGGTGCCGATAAAAGAATAGATTACTTTGATATGCCAAAAGAAGTTAACCCTGCCATGGGTTATCGAGGCATTCGAATTTGTCTTGATCGGCCTGAAATGTTTAAAACTCATATTAAAGCTATTTTGCGCGCCTCGGCGTTTGGCAACATTGAAATAATGTTCCCGATGATTTCTTCTCTCGATGAAATTTTAAGAACAAAAGAAATTATCAAAGAATGCAAACTCGAGCTTGATAAGCAAAATTTAGATTACAAAAAAGATATAAAAATTGGAATTATGATTGAAACTCCGGCAGCGGTTTTTATAAGCGATATTTTGGCCAAAGAAGTTGATTTCTTTAGCATCGGCACAAACGATTTGGTTCAGTATTCTTTGGCAGTCGATAGACAAAACGATAAAGTTAATTTTATGTTTAATCCTCAGCACAGAGCAATTCTCAGAATGATTAAAATGGTCTGCGAAAATGCAAAATCGGCAGGAATCAGAGTTGGAATTTGCGGCGAAATTGCCGCTGATGAGCGTATGACCGAAGTTTTTTTGGCGCTTGGCATTGATGAACTTTCAATGTCGGCGCCGTTTATTTTGGGAATACGCCGGAAAGTGAGGGAAACCAATGTAAAATTAATAAAAGAACAAATTATTTCAAAACTTTAGGAGTTTATATGTTTGGTTTTTTTAACAAAAAAAGAAGCGTTTTTGCCCCTTTTGATGGTCAAGTTATTCCAATTGAAGAAGTTCCCGACGAAGCTTTTGCAAAAAAAATTGTCGGCGAAGGCTTAGCAATTATGCCGGAAAGCAATAAATTAATTGCCCCTTTTGATGGTCAAATTGAACAAATTTTTGATACAAAGCATGCTTTTGTTCTGAAAAGTACAGATAATTTGCAAATTCTTGTTCATGTTGGGATTAACACAGTAAAATTAAACGGTGAAGGCTTTGACGTTAAAATTTTAGAGAAACAAGAATTAAAACAAGGTGATGTCATTGCGGAGATAGATTTCGATTTTATATCTAAAAAAGGCTATTCAACTTGCACGCCGATAATTTTTATGAACTTAGATGAATTTAAAGTTGATTTTAAATTTGGTCGTGTTCAGGCTGGAAGTGACACAATAGCAACTTATAAAAATAATTAATTTTTATTATAATTATAACTTAGGAGCGATTACATGACAAGTAACAATAAATTTTTTAGTGTTCTTCAAAATGTTGGCAGGTCTTTTATGCTGCCGATAGCTTTGCTGCCGATTGCAGGACTTTTATTAGGGATAGGCGCTTCGTTTACGAATCCACAAATGCTAAGTTCTATGGGACTTTTAAATACTATGGGCGAAGGCACGATTTGGTATTCGATTTTCACTCTTATGAGTCAGGTTGGTAATATTGTTTTTGCAAATCTCCCGATAATTTTTGCCTTAGGGGTTGCAATCGGTATGGCTGTTAATGAGCATGCAGTTGCAGCGCTTTCGGCTCTTATTGCATTTTTTGTCATGCATCAAACTGTTTCGGTTTTACTTGGTTTAAATGGAATAATTGACAGTTTGCCTTTGGGCACAGTCTCGGAAGTCTGCGGAATCAAATCGCTTAATATGGGGGTTTTTGGCGGAATCATCGTCGGTTTAGGTGTTGCGTATTTGCATAATAAATTTTATAAAATAAAGCTGCCTGATGTTATTTCATTCTTTGGCGGAGTAAGGTTTGTTCCGATAATTTCATCGGTTGTTTACATGTTTGTCGGAATTTTAATGTATTTTATATGGCCGTCTGTTCAAAATATGATGCTTTGGTTTAGCTCACTTGTTGTAAAATCGCAATATATAGGCACTTTTATTTACGGCGTTATCGAGCGATCATTGATTCCGTTTGGGCTTCATCACGTTTTCTATATGCCGTTTTGGCAGACTGCG
This sequence comes from Clostridia bacterium, assembly GCA_017448285.1. Classification (GTDB taxonomy): domain Bacteria; phylum Bacillota; class Clostridia; order Oscillospirales; family Acutalibacteraceae; genus Improbicoccus. The sequence continues at coordinate 30,902 of JAFSLT010000070.1, read as the reverse complement.
ATGGGCGGAACTATGCAAATTGACGGTACAACTGTTTCGGGTGCTCAGAATATCTTTTTTGCTCAGCTTGCTTCGCCAAATACTACAAAATTCAGCGTTGATGCGGCAAGATTTTTTACCGGAAAGTTCCCGTTCATGATTTTCGGGCTACCTGGCGCTGCGCTTGCAATGTATCAGACTGCAAAATCGAACAAGAAAAAAGCAGTTGGAGGATTATTGCTTTCAGCCGCTTTGACTGCAATGCTTACAGGAATAACTGAGCCGATTGAATTTACTTTTTTGTTTGTCGCGCCCGTTTTGTATGCAATTCACTGCGTTTTTGCAGGGCTTTCGTTCATGCTTATGCACCTTTTAAACGTCGCCGTCGGGATGACTTTTTCAGGCGGAATAATAGATTTAGTCCTGTTCGGCGTAATTCAAGGCAACAACAAGACAAATTGGCTTATGATTTTGCCGGTGGGATTGTGTTATTTTGTTGTTTATTATTTATTATTTAAATTTTTGATTAAAAAAATGAATTTAATGACGCCGGGGCGTGAAGAGGACGAAGTTGAATCGAAATTGTTTACCAGAAAAGATTATGACGCTGCTAAAAGTTCAAATTTATCGGCAGTTTTGGTCGAGGGCCTTGGCGGAGCTGACAATATTGCAGATATTGGTTGCTGTGCAACAAGACTGAGATTAACTGTTAAAGATGCCAGCAAAATTGACCAAAAAATTTTAAAAAGTGCAAATGCTGCTGGAGTTTTGGTCAGCGGGCAGGGCGTTCAGATAATTTATGGGCCGAAAGTTACGGTTATAAAAAGTGAACTTGAAGAATATGTTGATTCATTAAAAGCTGGTAATCAAAATTAACAATTATTAAAAATGTGTAAAATAGAATTTAAAAACGTCAGTTCTTTTTATAATAACAAAAAAATTCTTGATGATGTTTCGTTTGTTGTAAATCCTGGTGATTTTATATCTATTGTTGGCAAAAATGGTAGTGGCAAATCTGTTTTAACAAGGCATATAAACGGTTTGCTGCTGCCGGATTTTGGCGATGTTTGGTTTGATGGAATGAATACCAAAGATAGCAGAAATTTATATAATATACGCCAAAAAGTGGGATTTATGTTTCAAGATCCAGATGAGCAAATTGTTGCCAGCACTGCTGAAGAAGATATTGCTTTCGGGCTTTCCAATTTAGGTATCAAACGTGAAATAATGCGCGAAAAAATTGATTGTGTGCTTAAAAAATTAGGCATTTTTGAATATAAATCTTATGATGTTAATGAACTTTCGGGTGGAACTAAACAAAAACTTATTCTTGCCGGAGTTTTGGCAATGGGTTCGGAATGCTTAGTTTTAGATGAGCCAACTTCGATGATGGACCCTGAAAGTTGTGATATGATTATGGATGAGCTTATAAAGTTAAATAAAGAAAAAAATATGACTATAATTTTATTAACTCATCATATGGACGAAGCTAAAAAAGCTAATAAAGTTTTCATATTAGATTCTGGAAAAATTATTTTGCAAGGCGAGCCAAAAATTATCGATGGATATTTTATACAAAAAAACGATTTAAAAATTATTAATAATATTGATAGAATTGATAAAAAAAAAGAAGTTTGCCTAGAATTTTTAAATATTAGTTATAAATATGATAAAAAAAATGATTTTATACTTGAAAATGTTAATTTAAAAATTTTTAAAAATGAAATTGTTGGTATTATTGGAAATACAGGTAGTGGAAAATCTACTTTTGCTAAAATTATTAAAGGCTTAATTAAACCTACAAGTGGGCAAATTTTAATTAATAATAAATTATATAATAATTTAGATTTAAGAAAAAAAATTGGAATTGTTTTTCAATCACCAGAAAATCAGTTGTTTGCTGAAACCGTTTTAAAAGATGTAAGTTTTGGACCGCAAAATTTTGGAATTTCTAAAAGTGAAGCTGAGGAAAAGTCAATTGAGATTTTGAATTTTTTAGGATTTAATAAAGAAAAAATAAATAATTCTCCGTTTGAACTTTCTGGAGGAGAAAAAAGATTGGTGGCCATCGCCGGAATTTTAGTTATGGAACCTGAAATTTTAGTTTTCGATGAACCTACAGCGGGACTTGATTTATTTGCTATTAAGAGATTTATGAATTTAATTTCAAAACTAAATAAAGATAAAACAATAATAATTATTTCGCATTCACATAATGAAATAAAATTAATTGCAAATAGGATTTTTATTATAAAAAATAAACAATTTTTACCAGTTGATATTTTTTAATAACGCCATCTTATTCGGCGTTGCCGGGGAGAATATCTGTTTTTTTTACAATACCTCAAAAATATGATTGACAAACTTATCTTGTTTTGATAGAATAAATGTAGTCTGTTTTACGGTGGACAAATAAATAAAAATTTTTGGGGGTGAAGCGTTTATGTCAAAGAACAGAAAAGGTTTAGCGGTTGCATGTTTGTTGGCATCGATATGCGGAAAAGTAGGTGCTATTAATACGTTGCAGTTCGAACGTAATTATGCTATTGATTGTACATCTGAATCGCCAACTAAGAGAATATTAGAATTGTCTGATGATTTTAAAACATTAAAAATGAGAGTGGAAAATTATGCAAGGGACACAAAAGAAAGTGATATTGAGGATGGGGTTGCTAAACCTACTTCTGAGGTTGTTCGTGAATTTAATATTACGTTTGAAAGTGTTAAAATTTAAATTAATGTTCGCTTCAAACTTTATTTTAAGCGATGAAGATAGAGTTGATAAAATAAGTATGAAAATAATTAACAAAATTGCATCAAAACTCAATACTTAATTGTTCTCTCCGGCGTCGCCGGAGAAATGACTTGTTCGATTTTTAAATAATAAAAATTAGTACGGAAAAATTAATTAATGATTTCGTAAATTAATGTTAAAAATTTCTTTCCGGCATAGCCAGAGAGAAATTTTTTAATTCAATTTTTCAGTTTTAAAAAGAATTTAATTCATATCATGGCTTTACAAGTTATTTTAATTTTTGTGTTTGACTTCTTGCAAATCGATTTTAAGAACTCCTTCATTATTAAAAAATAAAAAAGCACTATTTTTTCTCTTTAACAATTCAAACTCTTCTTTCTCATCAATACAGAATCTGTATGCTAGATTGTTTTTACCGTATTCATGAAGTCGAACTTTTATATTTTTTGCAATATTTGGTTCAAGAATAAAACTTATAATTGACTTTAGTTTTTCAATTTGCCCTTTATCTTTAGTAATAAAATTATATTGTCCTTTAAAAACACTTGTATAAATATCAATTAAAAATTGCCTGCGTTTCAAAAAATATTCATTGGATTTTGTGGATTCTTTAGATGCATCTTTAAATTTTTTCAATAAAGCATCTAAATGTTCACTTTGCTGTCTAAGATAATTCACAATAGAATATTTGCCCAAATACCAATTTGTACCATAAATTCCGCCCATAATTTCGTTGTAAAGCTCAACTGCCGAAGCAACTCCTAAAATATCCATAATATCCGTTAAAATCTTTAACCAATTAGGTATTTCTTTAGAACAAGAACTTGCCTTCTTCCTTACTTCCACAGCGATTTGCGGGTTTTGAGCTTTGTTTTTATCCATAGCATGGGTTTTACTACCTAAAACTGACGCACACGCAAGAAATAACGCGACTTTATCTCTACCAAATTTCTTCATACAGGAACCACCTTAATTAAGATTTTGAATAATATTTTGAGAAAAGCAATGCTTCAGATATCTCGATTATATAACAATGGAAAAAATTTGTCAAGCAAAATTTGCAAAAAAATAAAAAATTTTAAAATTTTTTTCTGGCGTCCCTGAGAGAATAATTAATTAAATAAAATTTAATTAACCATTATTTTTTTATAAACTTCAACACCGGGCTGATTAAACGGATTAACTCCAAGCATTAATGATGAAAGTGCACAGGAAAATTCAAAAAAATAAATTAATCTGCCAAGTTCAAATTCGGAAAATTCCTCAATTTCAATGATATTGCAAGGTACTTTACCTTTATAATGCGCAAGCACAGTGCTCTTAAAAATTTTTTCGTTTATCTCGTTGATACTTTTATAATTTTTAAAATCTTCTGATAATTTTAAATTATATTTCAAATTTTTAACAAAAAATATAGTTTCAAACAATATTTTTGAGCCTTCCTGTATAAATTGTCCTAAAGAATGTAAATCAGTGGAAAAAAGCACCGATGCAGGAAAAAGTCCTTTTCCTTCTTTGCCCTCGCTTTCACCAAATAATTGCTTGAGCCATTCCATAAAAGAAAGCATACGTGTATTAAATGATGCAAAAAGTTCAATTTTTAGACCATTTTTATACAAAACGTTCCTGATAATAGCATATTTATGGCAATCACTGTCTAAATTTTCCAAATTTTTTTGCATTTCTTTAGCGCCCAAAACAATTTTTTTAATATCAGCACCTGCAAGCGCAATCGGCAAAAGCCCTACATTAGTTAAAACAGAAAATCTGCCGCCAACATTTTCAGGAATATCTAAAATTTGCCAATTATTAGTTTCTGCAAAATTTCTTAAAAATCCTTTTTTACCTGTTATAGCTGTAAAATATTTATGTAAATCTTGATTATATTTTTTTTTGATAAAATTAATAATTATATCTAAAGTAGTTTTAATTTCGATAGTATTACCTGATTTGGAAATTACCACAACATGAATTTTTTTATCTTTTATTTTTTTTAAAATATTATTTAAATATTCAGAATCTAAATTAAAACCAATAAAATAAATTTTATTTTTATAAACAGGACTTAAAAAATCAATTGCCACCTTGGCGCCCAAGTAAGAGCCGCCGATGCCGATAATTAAAACACAATCTGATTTTGAATTTATATCTTCAGCAATATTTTTTATGTACTCTAAATCTGAATTTAAATCCTGCCAACCGAGCATTTCGCTCCCAACGCAAGATTTACTCTTTAATAATTCATCTGCTTTTAAAACTTTAGGTTCGAAAATTTCATAATATTTTTGAACAAAATTTTTCACATAATTATCAATAAGTCTCATAAATTTCCTGCTTTAAATATTTTAATTTATTTTGCGCGAATTATCGCATTGCAGCCGAGTTTAGTTTCCAATTGGATTTCTACCTTATCTATTATTTCATTTATTTTACCAGGTTCAAACTTGGATGACAAGCAAACTCTGAGTGAAACAGCGCTTTTGTGCGGACCGTAATTATGAACCGAAATTTCTTCGATTTTTTCAATTTCCGGGTTCGAAAGCACAATTTTTGTTATCTTATCGATAAATTTTTGGTCCGGAGCTTTGCCCATAAGCGGTCCTATAGATTCTTTAAGAGTTCTGCTGCCAGTAAAAATTATAAATGCCGAAACAACAAGACCTGCGTAAGGGTCAACGTAAAAACTTGTAAAATGTGACACAAAAAATCCGGCAACAACCGTTAAGGTTGCAATTGCATCGGATAAACTATCGTTAGCAGTTGCAATAACAGTTAAAGAATTTATTTTTTTACCAATTAACGAATTAAACCACCACATAACAAGCTTTAAAACAACTGAAGAAATTAAAATTATCATCGAAATTAAATCAAAGCCCAAATTTTCCGGATTAAAAATTTTTTCAACCGAAGATTTAATAAACCCGAGCCCTGTTATTATTATTGCGATAGATACAACTAAGCTCGAAACATATTCAATCCTGCCGTGCCCAAACGGATGTTCTTTATCCGCAGGGTTTGAAGCAATTTTAAAACTCAAAAGAGTGATTATCGACGATCCAGCATCGGAAAGATTGTTAAAAGCATCGGCAGTAGCCGCAACCGACGAAGATAAAATTCCTACAATTAATTTCCCTAAAAAGAGCAATAAATTAAGTATTATTCCGACGATACCGCTGATAATACCAAATTTTGTTCTTATTTTAGGGTTTTTTAAATCATGATTTTTAAAAAAAAGTTTTTCAAAAAAAGATTTTTTCAAAATTTTACCGCCAAAACAAAAGTTATGCTCTCTTATAATATACAAATTTAAAAATAATGCCACAACTCTGAGTAAATTGAAATATTTTCTTCGATATAATGTTATCTTATTAATCTTTCCGGCAGTATTGCCAAAATTAAGGAAGTACCAAATTTATTGTAAATAAAAAATGCCTGTAAAAGAGTAATTGCAAAGTAAAATCAAGGAAGGAGAGAGATTTAGAAAAACGTTTAGATTTACGATTTTAGCCATAGTGTGTTTTCAGGGATTTTTATTTCAGTAAGAGCATTGACGTAAATCAAGTATATCTGTATAATAGTTCAGGAACCTCAATAGAGAGCAATTTAAAACAATTTATTTGAGCCGGTTTTACTGAAATTTTTGAAAAATTTATCTGTTAAAAAAATATTTTTATTTTATTGGGTGTATAGTGTGATGTTTATGTTACTATCAGAAATGTTAATTTTTATTTTGCTGTTTATTTTATTATTTTTTGCTGTAATTTATTATATAAAACATAAAATACGAAACGAACAAATAAGTTTTGAAAAAATATTGAATGATACAAAAAAAGAAGCTGAATATATGCAAGATTATTATAAACGCTATAAAGATATTCAGTTTTTGGAAGAGAAACTTAAAAGCGAAAAAAATATTTTGGATGAAAAAATAAAATCTACGGAAAAATTAGAACAAACAGTAAAAAATAAAATTCAAGAATATGATACTAAATTATTAAAAATAAAGAGTATAAAAAATCAAGAACTTAAAGAACTTGAAAAGGTTTCTCGTATGACTTCGAAAGAAGCTGAGAAAAAAATGATAGAATTGTTGGAAAACGACTTAACGCGCGAAAAAGCTACTTCGATAATTAATTTTCAGGAAAAATTGAAATCGGAAAAAGAAAAACTAGCCCGAGAGATTCTTGCGGACGCTGTTTTGAGGTACTCAAGCGATTATGTTTACGAAACTTCTGTGAGCGTTGTGAGGCTACCGAGCGACGAGATAAAAGGGTGCATTATAGGTCGGGAAGGCAGAAATATCAGGGCTTTGGAACTTTTAACCGGTGTAGATTTCATAATTGATGATACTCCCGAAACGATAACGCTTTCGTCATTTGACCCATATAAGCGCGAAATTGCAAAAACCGCAATCGCCCTATTAATATCTGACGGCAGGATTCAGCCGACTAAAATTGAAGAAATGGTTGAAAAAGCAAAAAAGCAAATGGAAAAAGATATGAAAAACGAGGCACAAAAAATAATTTTTGATTTACAAATCGGCGAGGTAAATGACGAAATTATGGAAACACTGGGCAGACTGAAATATCGAACAAGTTACGGTCAAAACGCTCTTCAGCATTCCGTCGAAGTTGCATATATTTCCGGACTTTTGGCTTCTGAGATGGGTGTTGATGCCAAACTTGCCAAAAGATGTGGGCTTTTTCATGATATCGGAAAAGCCCTGACTTATACCATGGAAGGCTCTCATGTTGAGCTTGGCACAAAATTTTTGAGTAAATATTCAGAACCCAAAGAAGTACTAAATACAGTTGCATCGCACCATGGTGACTGCAAACCCGAGTCCATAATGGCTATTATTGTTAAAGCTGCCGATACAATTTCGGCTTCCAGGCCGGGTGCCAGAAGAGAAAACCTGGAAAGTTACACAAAAAGAATAGAAAAACTTGAAAATATAGTAAATAATTTTGAAGAGGTCGAGCGCTGCTATGTTATTCAGGCAGGGCGTGAAGTCAGGGTGGTGGTTTCGCCCGATAAAGTTACGGATGACGGTATGATTGTGCTTGCCAGAGATATTTGCAAAAAAATAGAAGAAAATTTAAATTATCCCGGTCAAATAAGAGTAAGCATGTTGAGGGAAAACAGAATTATAGAATACGCAAAGTGAGGCGGTTTTTTTGATAAGAATTTTGGCAATTGGTGATGTTGTGGGGCTGCTTGGCTGCAAAACAGTTTACGAAAATCTTGAAGATATAAAAAAAAAATATAAGATTGATTTTGTAATTGCAAACGGAGAGAACTCGGCAGTTGGGAACGGAATAACGAAAAAATCGGCGGAATATTTATTTAGCGCAGGGGTAGATGTTCTGACCGGCGGTAATCATTCGTTCAAGTGGCATCAATTCATAGATTACATTGATAAATCTCAAAAAATTATCCGACCGGCAAATTATCCGGAAGGTACGCCCGGCAGAGGATTTTTAGAATTTAATGTAAAAAATTCTAAAATTTGTATAATAAATATATCAGGCTTGGTGTATTTAGAAGCTCTTTCGTGCCCACTTGTTTGTTTAGATAAAATTTTAGAGAAAACTAAAAATATTAAAGTAAAAATTCTTGATTTTCATGCCGAAGCTACCGCCGAAAAAAGAGCTATGGGTTTTTATGCCGACGGCAGGATTTCGGCAATGTTCGGGACGCATACTCATGTTCAGACTTCTGATGAAGAAATTTTGCCAAAAGGTACTGCTTACATAACCGATATCGGCATGTGTGGAGCGGTTTATTCTGTTTTGGGTGTAAAACCCGAAATTTCGATAAGGCGCATGAAAAATAAAATTCCCATCAAGTTTGAACATGATAGTTGTGGCCCGAGCAAAATAGAATGTGCGTATTTTGATATAGATGAAGTGACCGGCAAAGCTTTGGGCGTTAAAAGACTTAGATTTATTTTTAGTTAGAGGTTTTAATTTGATTTTAAAAGAAAAAATTTTTGAATATTTAAAAGACAAAAAAATCGTGCTTTTGGGTTTTGGGATAAGCAACCAAGCAGTTGCCAAATTTTTGGATGAACTCGCGATAAATTTTCAGGTTCGAGACCAAAAAAATTGTGATTTAAATATAAAATTTAAAAATTCAAAACCAGAATTTATTTTTGGCGAAAATTACCTAAAAAATTTAAATTGCGATTTAATTTTCAGATCTCCGGGAATTCGACCGGATTTAATCGAAGATAAAAGTTGTATTTTATCTTCCGAAATTGAATTTTTTTTAAAATTTTGCCCTACCGAAAATGTATTTGCAATCACTGGCAGCGATGGAAAATCTACTACGACTTCGATAATTTACGAACTATTAAAAAGTTCAGGCAAAAAAGTTTTTTTGGGCGGAAATATCGGCACGCCTATTTTGCCGCAGATATGCAAAATTTCTGATAAAGATTTTGTGGTTTTGGAGCTTTCGAGCTTTCAGCTGATGACTTGCAAGATAAACCCAAAAGTTGCAGTTATTACAAATATTTCGGAAAATCACTTGGATTGGCACAAAAATTTTGATGAGTATGTGGATTCGAAAATTAATATTTTTAAAGACCAGGGAAAAAATCCAGCACTTTCACAAAATGAAAACGTTTTACCTTTGAAAACCACGCTTTCCTCCGGTCATCGGCCGGAGAGAATGAATTATTTCAAAAGCAGCTATGATAATTTGCTCGTTTCCAATTTTGATTGCAAAATTTTGAATGAAATTTCTGAAAAAGCTACTAGAAAAAAAAGATTTTTTAGCGTAAAATCTAAAATTAGTGATGGGTGCTACCTTGATGAAGACGGATACATAAATTTTTGTGAAAATGGCAAAGTTTTTAAAATTATTCATAAAAATGAAATAAAAATTCCCGGCATCCATAACATAGAAAATTTTATGGCTGCAATTTCGGCTTGCTATAATTTTGTAAGTTTAGAAAACATAAAATTTGTTGCAAATAATTTTAAGGGACTACCGCACAGGATTGAATTTGTGGCCGAAATTGGTGGCGCTCGTTATTATGATGATTCAATAGCATCAACACCAAATCGCGTTTTAAAAGGTGCATTTTCTATTTTTGAAAATAGTATTATATTAATTGCAGGCGGTTATGACAAAAATTTGGATTTTAAAGAGCTTGGCGAAAAAATTTGTGATAAAGTAAAAATTTTAATTCTTATCGGGCAGACAGCTGAAAAAATTGAAAATTGCGTTAAAAATTGCAAAAATTTTAAAAAGCCGAAAATTTTTAAAGCTGATTCGATGAAAAATGCCGTAAATTTTGCGTATCATAATGCTTTTAACAACGACGTAATTTTGCTTTCACCGGCTTGCGCCAGTTTTGGTATGTACAGCAATTTTGAAGAGCGCGGCACAGATTTTAAAAATTGCGTTTTAAATTTAAAAAAATAATAGGAGTATTTTTTATGTTAAGAAATGAACATGTTAGAGCTTGGGTAAAAGAAATGAGTGAATGGCTAACACCCGAAGACGTTGTTTGGATTGATGGTTCAAAGGCACAAATTGAGCTTTTGCATAACGTTGCTTGCGGAATTGGCGAGTTAATTAAATTAAATCAGGAACTCCTGCCGGGATGTTATTTGAGAAGGTCTGATAAAAGCGACGTTGCAAGGGTTGAAAACAGGACTTTTATATGCTGCAAGGAAAAAATTAATGCAGGGGTTACGAATAACTGGTGGGAACCTAGTGAAGCAATGGAAAAGCTTAAAAGTATAGCTGCCGGGAGCTACAAAGGCAGGGTTATGTATGTTGTTCCTTTTTCAATGGGGAATGTCGACTCTGATTTTCACAAACTGGGAGTTGAAATTACAGATTCGGTATATGTAGCACTTAGCATGATGACTATGACGCGTGTTGGCAAAAAAATTTCGATTGCCTTTAACAAAGCGGGAGATAACTGGACGAGATGTATTCACTGCTCATGTTCATGCGATCCTGAGGAGCGCTATATATGCCATTTTCCGGAATCAAATACCATAATTTCAGTCAATTCGGTATATGGTGGGAATGCTCTTTTGGGCAAAAAATGTTTGGCTTTAAGGCTCGGCTCCTGCATGGGCAAAAATGAAGGCTGGCTTGCGGAACATATGGCAATTTTTGGTATAAAAACACCTTATAATGATGAAATAAAATATATTTGTGCGGCGCTACCTTCGGGTTGCGGAAAAACAGATTTGGCGATGCTAAAACCTGGCGAAAAATTTATCAAAGAGGGTTACGAAATTTACTGCGTAGGCGATGATATTGCATGGCTAAAAGTCCGCGAAGATGGCAGACTTTGGGCGATTAATCCCGAAAACGGCGTTTTTGGAGCATGTTCCGGAATAAGTAAAAAAACTAATCCGAATGCCTTACAAACAGGAATGAAAAATACTATTTTTACAAACGTTGTTTTAAACGAAGATAACAAAACGGTTTGGTGGGAGGGTATGGACGATGATCCTCCTGAAAATGCCACTGATTGGCTTGGAAACGCTTGGAATGCTGATATGGGTACAAAAGGTGCGCATCCGAACAGCAGGTTTGCGGCTCCTTTGGCAAACTGCCCGTGCCTGAGTAAAGAAGCTGATAACCCCAAAGGCGTTCCGATTTCGGCGATAATTTTAGGCGTAAAAAGAGCAAAATTAACGCCACTGGTTTTTGAATCTCGAGATTGGAATCACGGAGTTTTTGTAGGTTCGATAATGTCTTCTGAAACTACGGTCGCAGCCGACGGAAAAATCGGAGTTTTAAGGCATGACCCGTTTGGAATGCTACCATTTTGCGGTTATAATATGGCGGATTATTTCGAGCACTGGCTAGATATTGGAGAAAAACTCGGCGAAAATGCACCAAAAATTTTTGGCGTTAACTGGTTTAGGACTGATGATGATGGCAAATTTATTTGGCCGGGATTCGAAGAAAATATTCGGGTTCTTGATTGGATTGTTAAGCGACTAGATAATAAAATAGGTGCTGTTGATTCGCCGATAGGATTAGTTCCAAAGATTGAAGATATAGACATTAGCGGCCTTGACATATCGAGCGATGATTTGAAAAAAATACTCGAAGTTGACCCTGAACTTTGGGGAAATGAAACTAAAAACATAAAAGAATTTTATTCAAAATTTGATAAAAAATTACCGGAAGAATTAACTGATAATTTAGAAAATTAGGTTTAAAATTCTCTTCGGTATCGCCGGAGAGAATATAATCGTTGGTTTCGAAAGAAGTCTAATGTATAATTTTTAATAAATAAATGAAATTTTATGAAAATCGATAAAAATATATATAAATTAAGTTCAATTGAACTGGCACCGAAATTACTGGGTAAAATTTTATGCAGAAGTATAAATGGCAAAGTTTTAAAATATAGAATAACCGAAACTGAAACTTATTATAGCGAGCAAGATACAGCGTGCCATGCGCATAAAGGTAAGACAAATCGCACAAAAATAATGTATGAAGAAGGGGGAGTTGCTTACATTTATTTGTGTTATGGAATGCATTGGATGTTAAATATTGTTTCGGGAGGTAAAGATATTCCTCAAGCCGTTTTGATAAGAGGTGTTGAAGGATATAACGGTCCGGGCAAACTTACTAAAATTTTAAATATTACCGGTAAATTAAATGGTGAAAATTTAATAAATTCGAATAAAATTTGGCTAGAAGATGATAATTTTGTCTGTAAATTTAAATCTGCCCCCAGAATAGGTATAAATTATGCAACTGAAGAATATAAAAATAAACTTTGGAGGTTTATTTTAGTTTAATGTTATAAAAACACTATAATCAATTAAAATAATATTATAAATTATATATCTATAGTTCTCTCCAGCGACCACCGGAGAGAATATCTGCTACCAGTTTCGAAAGGAGTCTATTTAAAAATCAAAAATTAACTCCTTCGGATAAACTAGAAAACCGTCGTATTTCCAGTCAAAGAGTTAAAATCGAAAATATCATAGGTTTTATTAAATGTTTTAAAATTATTTCTGAGAAATATCGAAATTGTAGAAACATTTTTTGTTTGGATTTAATTTTATTTCCTCCATTTGTAATTTTGATCTTATGTTTTAGTTTCGAAAGAAATCTAACGTATATTCATATTTATTATTTGACCCATTACTATAAAATTCGTACAATTAAACTTATGACTAAGTATGAATACAAAACTATAAAAGAAAATTCTCATATTTTGGAAGTAAAAAAATCCAAGTTTATTGCTCATGGCTTTTGTGTGAATGAGGCTTTAGATTGTAAACGAATAATAAGCAAAATAAAGAAAAAATATCATGATGCCAAGCATAATGTTTATGCCTTCGTGCTTTTGGATGGTACAGTGCGCAGTTCAGATGATAAAGAGCCTTCCGGTACTGCAGGAATTCAGGTTTTAAACGCGATAAATAATAATAATCTAAAAAACACCATGATAATTGTTACCAGATATTTTGGCGGAATTCTTTTGGGCACCGGCGGGCTTTCGCGAGCATATTATTCTTCGGCGGATTTACTGATAAAAAACAGCGAAATTATTGAAAAATTTATCTCGGAAGTTATAAATATGGAGTTTGATTATAAAGATTATAATAAAATTTTGAATTCCAGATTATTTGATGTTAATATATCAAGCGTTAAATTTTTTGAAAAAGTAAGAGTAGAATTTAAAGTTAAAAAAAACGAAATCGAAGAATTTAATTCAAAACTTAAAAATATTATCAACTAAAATAATGGTTAACTTTCTCCGGCATTGCCGGAAAGAATGCTCATTTAAGCATCAAATTTTAATTGCTTTCCTGTTATTAGTTTTAAATTTTTTTGCCCAGAAGATGGAATTTTTTCAGAAAAATATTTTTTAAATTTAATTTCGTCACAAATTTCTACGCTTGAAACTTTATATTTATTTTGTTTCATAACAGTTATGCCCGGAGTATTTTTTCTACTTTTTGCACTTAAAACTGAAGAATTAAACGCTAAAATTTTACCGGAAGTCGAATAAATTACAAAATTTTGTTCTTTTTTTATATAAAAAATTTTAATTAATTTAGATTCGCTCGAGTATGCATTAATTAACTTGCGTCTGTTTAATTTAGTATAATAAGATTTTAAATTTATTTTTGCGACTTTACCATTTTCAAAAAAGAAAAGTAAAAATCCCGTATAATTTTTTGTGGCGAGCATAAACAAAAATTTTTCGTTCTCTTCGCCGCCCAGAGTTGCACAGACAAAATCGCCCATAACACTTGCTTTTGTGTCTTTAAATACACTTGCTTTTGCTTTGTAAACATTAAATAAATCAGTAAAAAATAATAAATCACAATTATTTGTCGTTTCTATTTGCTGCGCGATTTCATCGCCGTTTTTTAATTTATGCTCGCTGCTCATCCTGAGCGATTGCGGCGTTATTTTTTTTAAGTACCCTTCTTTTGTGAAAAAAATCGTAACAGGGTAATCCGGAATTTCTTCTTCAATTTTTTCGTCTTTTATATCTTTTTTGTCAATTATTGGGCAAATACGTTTTTTACCGTATTTTTTAGCAATTTCTTCAAGTTCCGAACATATTATTTTTTTAATTTCAATTTCGTTTTCGAAAATAAATTTTAAATTTTCAATTTCTGATTTTAAATTTTTTATTTCATTAATTTTTTTGATAATATATTCTTTATTTAAATTTCGGAGTTTAATTTCAGCGATAAATTCGGCTTGAATTTTATCTATATTAAATCCCTGTATTAAATTTGGAATTACTAAAGATTCCTCTTTGGTTTCTCTTATAATTTTTATTGCTTTGTCGATATCCAGCAAAATTTTTTCAAGACCTAACAAAAGATGAAGCTTATCACTTTTTTTTTGCAAGTCGAATTGAATTCTGCGCTTGACGCAGGAAACTCTGAAATTCACCCATTCGTTTAAAATTTCTTTAATCGGCATTACTTTTGGCTTGCCGTTTATTAATATATTAAAATTACAGTTAAAATTATCTTGCATCGAAGTAAACTTAAAAAGTTTTGAAATAAGCTTATTAGGATTCGCGCCGCGTTTTAAATCAATCGTAATTTTAAATCCGTCGAGCCCGGTTTCGTCGCGAATATCAGAAATTTCAGTAATTTTATTTTGTTTAATCAAATCAGCAATTTTTTCTATTATAATTTCGCCCGTAGTCGTCGGCGGAATGTTTGTTATATCTATGCAATTTAAATTTTTATCATAAATATATCTTCCACGGAGGGTAATCCCGCCGCGTCCGGTTTTGTAAATTTTCTTAATTTTTTCTTTGTCATAAATTATTTCGGCACCTCCCGGAAAGTCAGGCGCAATAAGAGTCGAAAATATATCATGGTTTTGATTTTGTATTAATTTTATAGTAGTTTTGCAAAGTTCTTTTAAATTAAATGGGCATATCGAGCTCGCCATACCGACGGCTATTCCAGAAATCGAATTAACTAAAACCGAAGGATAAGCCGTGGGCAACAAACTGGGCTCCAAAATCGTATTATCATAATTAAAAACAAACTCGACCGTATTTTTATCTATATCTTTGAAAATTTCTTTGCAAATATTTTCAAGTTTAGCTTCGGTATATCTTGATGCTGCTTTCGTCATATCGCGCGAGTAAAATTTCCCGAAATTGCCTTTTGAGTCAACATATGGGTGCGGTAGAGCTCCGTAGCCACGGCTCATTCGAGCCATAGTGTCGTATATTGCAGCATCGCCATGGGGATTAAGTTTCATAGTCTGACCGACGATATTTGCAGATTTTGTTCTTTGAGAGTCTAAAAGTCCCATTTTGTACATTGTATACAAAAGTTTTCTTTGTGATGGCTTAAAACCATCGATTTCGGGAATAGCTCTTGACATAATAACACTCATGGCATAAGGCATATAATTGCTTTCTATAACTTTTGTTATATTTTCACGTCTTTCTTGCCCTGCATGATTAATAACCCCGCGAATTTTTTTTATATTTGATTTTGTATTTTTATTTTTCAAGAAAATCACCTCTTTAGCTTAAGTCTAACTCGGAGTTCTTCTCCGGCGATGCCGGAGAGGAAATTATTAATTTGATTTTTATTTTTCAAGAAAATCACCTCTTTGAGTACATTCTCCGGCGGTACTGGAAAGAAAATTATTTACCTGATTTAGCTCAAATCCAGATTTTCAGCATACAAATAACCGTTTTCGGTTATAAAATTTTTTCGCCCTTCAAGATTTTCACCCAAAAGTATATCAAACATTTTTGAAGTTTTTTTGGCTTCTTCAGGCATAATTTTAATTAATCTTCTGGTTTTAGGATTCATAGTAGTAAAATTCATCATATCAGGTTCGTTTTCGCCAAGGCCTTTGGAGCGCTGAATCGTATATTTTTCATCGCCGATTTTTTTCAAAAATTCTTCTTTTTCGGGTTCGTTATACGCAAAATACGTATTATTTTTTGTATTAATTTCATAAAGTGGCGATTCGGCGATAAAAACTTTGCCGTTCTTAATTAAATCAGGGGTCATACGATAAATCATAGTAAGCAAAAGAGTACGAATTTGAAAGCCATCGACGTCGGCATCAGTGCAGAATATTATTTTATTCCAGCGCAAATTTTCGATATTAAAAGACGATAATTTTTTTTTATTATCGCGAAGAACTGCGCCGCAACCCAGGACTTTTATCAAATCAGTAATAATTTCGCTTTTTAAAATTTTATTTATATCAGATTTTAGACAATTTAAAATTTTGCCCCTGATGGGAATAATAGCTTGAAAATTAGGGTCGCGCGCCTGTTTGCAAGCTCCGAGAGCTGAATCACCTTCGACTATAAATAATTCACGTTCGTCGATATTTTTAGTACGGCAATCTACAAATTTTGCAACACGCGAAGCTAGGTCCATATTGGAGCTCAGCTTTTTTTTAAGGTTCAGACGCGACTTTTCGGCGTCTTCGCGGCTGCGTTTATTAATTAAAATTTGCGAAGCTATTTTTTCAGAATCTATCGGATTTTCTATAAAATAAATTTCGAGATTTTTTTTGAAAAACTCAGTCATAGCATCATAAATACCTTTGTTTGTAATAGCTTTTTTAGTTTGATTTTCATACGAAGTAACACTCGAAAACGAAGAAACAACTAAAATTAAGCAATCTTGTATATCTAAAAAAGAAATTTTACTTTCGTTTTTATTATATTTATTAAGTTTTTTTATAAGCGCATCAAATTGGGCAGTAAAAGCCGTTTTTACTGCTTTTTCAGGTGCTCCGCCGTGCTCAAGCCAACTTGAATTATGATAATATTCGAGCAAATTTAATGATTGAGAAAATGCCATCGAAGCATTTATTTTTAATTTATATTCTGGTTTATCGTCGCGGTCTTGAGCCATTGTTTCTTCTTTAAAATTCTGAATCGGCGCCATGATATTATTTTCAGAAATTTCTTCAACATAATCCGAAAGTCCGTTTTTATATAAAAACTTAGTTTCTTCAAATCCCGAAGAATTTTCGGAGTTAAAAATAAAAGTAATTCCGCTGTTTATAACCGCCTGGCGCTTAATCATAGATTTTATAATCTCATCATCGATATTAATTTCGGTAAAAACTTCCCTGTCCGGCTTCCATTTTATTTTAGTCCCAGTAAAATTATTTTTAGATTTAGTTTTTTTGAGGCCGCCGATATTTTCGCCTTTTGAAAATTCGAGTTTATATTCAAAACCGTCGCGATTAATAATGGCTTCCATAAATTCCGAGGCATATTGCGTGGCGCAAAGCCCGAGACCGTTCATACCCAAAGAATATTCATAATTAGAATTATCATTATTTTCATATTTCCCGCCGGCATAGAGCTCAGTAAATAATAATTCCCAGTTAAATTTATTTTCTTTATTGTTAAAATCGACAGGAATTCCGCGCCCGAAATCTTCAACTTCAAGAGTTCCGTCTTGATATTTGGTAACTACTATTTTATCACCAAAGCCTTCGCGAGCTTCATCAATTGAATTTGAAAGTATTTCGAAAACGCAGTGAATACAGCCTTCGATTCCGTCAGAACCAAAAATAACAGCCGGTCTTTTTCGAACTCTGTCAGCGCCCTTTAACGACGAAATGCTTTCGTTATTATAAGAATTCATAAAAATCACCCCCTAGTTGTGCCATGATGCTGATTTTTATTTTTTTTGTAAATTACTATTCTGTAGCACTATATGCCATTATAGCATTTTTGGATCTTTTTTGTACAACTGTATGTATAGAGGCATTGCAAGAAATCTCTCCGGCTATGCCGGAGGCTGCTTTTTCTTTTTTTAGCAATACTAAAAAGTAAATTTAAAATCAAATATTAAGTTTTATGTTTCTCCAGTGCATTTTCTAAAACTGTATCTAAATTATCAGCAATAATAAAATCGATGCCTTCTTTTACAACTTTATCAACTTTACTCAAATCACTTTTATTGCCCTCAGGAATTATAACAGTCTTAACCCCTGCTCTGTAAGCCGCCATAGTTTTTTCTTTTAAACCGCCAATCGGCAATACTTTGCCTTTTAAAGTAATCTCACCTGTCATTGCAACGTCCCGGCGCGCAGGAGTATTGCTAAGTGCTGAAACAAGCGCAGTTGTCATGGTAACTCCTGCAGAAGGTCCATCTTTGGGCACAGCACCCTCGGGAGCATGAATGTGAATATCAGTATTTTTATAAAAGTCTTTATCTATACCGAGTTTTTGCGAATTACTCCTAATATAACTCACGGCAAGCTGAGCGGATTCCTGCATGACTTTGCCGAGCGAACCTGTTATTTGAACCTTGCCTTTGCCCTTCATGAGAGAAACTTCGATAGGCAGTGTTTCGCCTCCGACTGCCGTCCAGGCAAGGCCTCTGACGATTCCGACCTCGCCTTCTTTAGAAATATCTTCCCTTTTGTATTTTTTCGGCCCGAGCATTTCTTCTAAATTTTCAGGATTAATAACAACCTTTTTTTTCTCGCCGGTTACTATTAATTTTGCCGATTTTCGCATCAGTGAAGCAAGTTTTCGCTCAAGTTCTCTTACTCCCGCTTCGCGCGTATAATTTTCAATCAAAATATCAATACATTCGTCATCAATTTTAAAACTTCTGGAATTCAATCCATTTTTTTTCATTTGTTTCGTGATTAAATGCTCTTTTGCGATATGAAATTTTTCATCATGAGTATAGCTATATAAGTTTATTATTTCTAATCTATCCAAAAGCGGGCTCGGAATATTTGAAATATCGTTTGCAGTCGCGACAAAAAAGACTTCGCTCAAATCAAAATCCAAATCCACAAAATGGTCGTTAAACTCTTTATTTTGCTCAGAATCCAAAACTTCCAAAAGTGCTGCCGCAGGGTCGCCGTGATAATTTTTTGATAATTTATCAACTTCATCGAGTAAAAAAAACGGATTTTTAACATTAACTTTTTTAATCGAACTCATAATTTTGCCCGGCATAGCGCCAACATAAGTTTTTCTGTGCCCTCGAATTTCCGATTCATCGTTAACGCCGCCCAAAGAAATTCTTAAAAATTTTTTCCCCATGGCTTTTGCTAAAGATTTAGCAACCGAAGTTTTCCCAACTCCCGGCGGTCCTACTAAGCATAATATTTGAGAACTTGAACACTTAGAAAGCTGCCTTGCCGATAAAAATTCGATAATTCGCTCTTTTACAAGCTCTAAACCATAATGGCTTTTATTTAAAATTTCTTCTGCTTTTAATATATCATTATTATCTTTCGAAGTTTTATTCCACGGCAGTCCCAGGCAAAAATCAATATAATTTCTGATGATGCTCGATTCCCCCGCTGCAAACGGTGTGCGCGCAAAACGATTTATTTCTTCCGAAAGTTTATCAAAATTTTGCCGGCTGAGCTTTAATGCCTTTAATTTTTTCATATATTTTCTGGCATCTGCTCTGGGGTCATCTTCTTCGCCGAGTTCCTCTGAAATCACTCTCATTTGCTCGCGTAAAAAATATTCTTTTTGACGCCTATCGATGCTATTCCTGAGCTGAACTGCCAGTTTATTTTCAATTTTTAATATATCAAGTTCTTTTGCTAAATGTGAAACAACAAGGTCCAAACGCTTTCTGTCGCTCATTTCTTCCAAAATTTTTTGTTTATCTTCAAAATCTAGTGGTATATTAGAAGCTATAAAATCAGCAATTTGACCAAGTTCTTTCATAGTATGCACAGCAATTACCAAATCCGGCGAAACCCTTGGAGCAATGCTTAAATACTCCATAAATAATTCTTTAGCTTTCCTTTCAAGTGCCGTAGAAGATAAATCTTTAGGTTCAATTAATTCGTTTAAATACTTAACTTGCGCCCTAATAAAAGGATTTGATTTTTCAACTTTGACTATAACACCGCGCTGACTGCCCTCAACCAAAGCACGTATAATACCGCCCGGCTGACGCAAAATTTGCTTAACTTTAGATATCACGCCGATTTTATAAATATTGTCAGATTCGGGCTCGTCTACTCTAACATCATTTTGAGAAACAACAAAAATATTTTGGTCACCTTTCAGCGCATTTTCAAGTGCCAAAACAGACCTTTTTCGCCCAACATCAAAATGGAGCACCATGCTCGGAAACATCACCATACCTCTGAGCGCAATCACCGGCATCAAAAGCCCCAATTTTTCAGAATTTTCATCGGTATCGTAATTAAAATCATGGTTATCGTCAAAATTTTTATCCATATGCTTGCTCATATAAATCCCCTCCTTTTAAAAAATCGCATAGTCTTAGAATATTTAGCTTATTTTTCAAATCAAAACTCCTGTTTATATTATATCAGAAAACAAAGTGTAAATAGCAAAATATTCTGTGAATAAACCGAATTTTTAAAAATTTTTTCGACTGAGAAATAATCTCTCCGGCGCGCCGGAGAGTACTTCGCCATATCTCGTGTTATACTTGACAAAAATAATTTTTATAATACAATAACATTAGATATTTTACTCATAGTACATCGAATTTGCCATTTAAATTGATTGTTTAAAATTCCTGGAGGAAAATTAATGCCTGAAAAAATAGCAGTTGCCATGAGCGGCGGTGTGGATAGTTCAGTTTCGGTTTTTCTACTTAAAAAAGCCGGCTATGAGGTGCATGGTGTTACCTTTTATTTATTTAATTCCGAAAATGCTGAAAAAGCTATAAATGATGCCGAAAAAGTTGCGAAAACTATCGGAATTCATCATTTTGTTCTTGATCTGACCCAAGAGTTTAAATCAAGTGTTATAGATTATTTTGTAAATGAATACACAAATGGCAAAACTCCTAATCCATGTGTAATGTGTAATAAAAATATAAAATTTGGCATTGCTTTAGAAAAATTATTAAATTTAGGCTTTAAAAAAATTGCAACCGGACATTATTCGCAAATTGTCAATTTAAACGGAAGATTTGGCGTTCGGAAAAACAAAAATATTAAAGACCAAAGTTATTGTTTTTGTCTGTTAAGTCAAGATCAGCTTAGTAAAATAATTACTCCGATTGCAAAATTTTCTAAAGATGAAGTGCGAAAAATTGCCAAAGATAATAATATTTTTGTTTGGGACAAACATGACAGTCAAGATATATGTTTTATAAAAAATTCGTACAAAGATTTTTTACACGAATTTGGTATAAAAAACAAACCTGGCAATTTTATTGACGAAGACGGCAATATTTTAGGTCGGCACAATGGAATATTTAATTACACGGTAGGGCAAAGGAGAGGCCTGAATATTTCTCTTGGAGCCAGAACATATGTGAAAAAAATTAATCCGATTTCTCACGAAGTTACTCTTTCTGATCGTTTTGCAGCTGAAAAAATAATTTTAAAAAATATAAATTTTGTGTCATTTGAAAAGAAAAAAATTCCAAAAGATATAAAAGTCTGTGTGAGATATAACAGTAAACCTGCAGATGCTGAAATTGAGATAAAAAATCAAAGCGAAGCTGAAATAATTTTTAAAAACCCAACTTTTAATGTTTGTCCCGGTCAGTTTGCTGTGTGCTATTTTGATGATTATCTCGCACTTGGCGGTGTTATAGATAGAGTCGATTAAAATAAAAATATTTAAATAAATAGGAGTAGTAATGAAAAAATTGTCAATTATAATTTTATCTGTTTCTTTTGCAATTTTAGCATTAGGAATTTCATTGTTTTTTTATTTTCGCAATAAAAATAATACAAATTCTGATTTAATTAATCAGAATTTGGAACAAAATATTGATGAATCACTTGATAAAAATGAAAATAAACCAAATAATGAAAAACAAAATGTTGATAATTCTGAGAATAAAAATCCGGAAACAAGAAATATAACAATTCAAAAGTTAACTCATTACGAGCAATTTAACGAAAAACCTTTGAAAATCAAAATTGAAGTTGAATATCCTGTCATATCAAATGAAAATCACTCTGATTTTATAGATAAAATTAACAAAGAAAATAGATTGGAAGCTGAAAAAGAGTTTAATAGATGCAAATTAGATTTAAAACAAACAGCTGAATCTGTGGTTGAATCTGGTAATCCTCCAGATACCGTTTTATATTATTATGAAAAGTGTAAAGCTACTAAAAATGACGATATAATTTCTATAGATATACATTCTGCATATTATGCATATGGGACTGTCAGTGTTTGGGCAAATTCTAAAAATTACGATTTAAAAAATAACAAAAAACTAACACTTGAAGATATTTTAAACGGCAGTAAAAAAAATATAAACAAAATGATAGGTAAAAAAGTTACGGAATATTTTAAGTCTATGGGCGAAAACGAGAATTTTGATGATTATTTTAAAGATTATAATTTAAAAGATTATAAATTTCATATAGAAAATAAAAATTCCAAAGATTTACTTGTCGTAGATTTTGCGAAATATGAATTAGGCGCTGGGGTACTCGGTGCACCGTCAATCGAAATTCCTTTTTCGGAGATAAAACAAAAGTATAAACTTGGATTAAAAATTTAATTTTATAAAATTATACAAATCAGTCCGTTGCAGCCTTCGTTTATGATGCGTTCGATAGTTTGCTTGAGTTTTTCCCTTGCGTCGTTTGGCATGCGATAAAGTTTATTGTGCAGACCTTCGTTTACAAGAGAATGCAGAGATTTGCCGAATATATTGGATTCCCAAATCTTTGCAGGATTTTCTTCGAATTCTTTGAGTAAATAAGTTACGAGTTCTTCAGATTGCTGTTCCGAGCCGACTATCGGCGTGATTTCGGTGGTAATATTTGTTTTTAAAAGATGTACTGCCGGCGCCGAGGCTTTGAGTCTTATGCCGTATTTTCCGCTTTGTTTTATGATTTCAGGTTCATCGAGTTTTAATTCATCAAGAACGGGCATCACAATTCCGTAGCCTGATTCGTTGACGTCGTCGTAAGCAGCGCCGATCCGCTCGTATTTTTGTTTTAAACTCGAAAGCTCCATCATGTGGTTCATAAGTTCGCATTCGTTTTTTATTTCTATTCCTGTTTTTTCGCCCAAAATTTTATAAAATAAATTATCTTTTAAACTTACTCTTAAATTTGCGGTTCCGGTCCCTAAATCGACTAAATCTAAATCTGAATTTTTCACAAAATCCGAAACGCAGATTTCTTGAGCGATATTTTTTGCTTCTCTTATTTTATGCGCTTTTTGAGAAGAATCTTTTATGCTTGAAAATATATCAGATTTGAGCCAGTGGTCTTTTTCAAGGTTTAAAAGCCATCTCGGGAAGTCTATTTTTACTTCTCTTATCGGGAACTCATACAAAACTTTGCCCAAAATTTCTTTTATTTGAGTCTCGTTTAAATCCATACAGTTGACTGGAATTACAGGAATATTATATTTTTTGCGCATGTATTCTGAAAGCGCAAGAGTTTCGCTCGAATACGGGTCGATACTATTTAATAACGTAATAAACGGCTTATTGATTTCTTTTAATTCTTCAATAACTCTTTGTTCGGCGTCTTCGTATTCGCTTCTTTCAATATCACTTATTGAGCCATCAGTAGTTATGACCAAGCCGATCGTTGAATGGTCGGTTATGACTTTTTTTGTGCCGATTTCGGCAGCTTTATCAAACGGAATTTCATCTTTAAACCATGGTGTCATTACCATTCTGGGGATTTCGTTTTCAATATAGCCAATTGCACTTGGCACGATATAGCCTACACAATCGATAACTCTTGCTCTGAATTTTGCGCATCCATCGATATCGACTTCGACTGAATCTTCGGGAATAAACTTGGGCTCTGTTGTCATTATTGTTTTTCCGCCTGCAGATTGCGGGAGTTCGTCGATAGTTCTATCGCGCTGGCGACTATCTAAAATATTCGGAATAACAAGAGAATCCATGAATTTTTTAATAAAAGTAGATTTACCAGTTCTTACAGGCCCTACAACTCCTATGTATATATCTCCACCGGTTCGTTTTGCAATGTCGCTGTAAATATTCTTCTCTTCCATTTTTTTCTCCTAATTACTTAATTATTATTAAATATTAATAAATTGGTATTAAAATCGCGCGGTCGGAATCCAAAACTTCAAAATCAATATCATTTTCGTCCTGAATTTTTTCCATAGTAGTGCCATAATGCTTGGCGATATCCCAGATTTTTTCTCCTGCGTTGGCGTAATATATCGTAAGAGCTGTTTTTAAATCTTTAATTTTTGGCGAAGCTTCGTTTGAAGTTATATTTTCAACTAAATTATATTCTGACTCATTGTAAATATTTGCAGTTATTTGAATATTTAACTTAACTTCGATTTCGTCGTTATTAATAATTTTATAATCAATTTGCGGAATTGACATAAATATATAAGAATCTGAGATTTTAGAATCTATATTTTCATATAATTCTTTTGAAAATTTTATTTCTCTTTCGATATAAAACGGTACAAAATCAGGATTTATCGCCAAAATGCACAGGTTTATTTTGCCTTCAAAGCCTGGATTTTCATCTTTTTTAGAAAATTTAGCAGAATATGAACTTGGCCAGACATCTAAAATTTTAAAAAATTTATTATCAGAATTTTTGATTATTTCTTTGTGAATTATATTCTCGTTTAAAACGCCGGAAAATTTTTTAAACTTAAAATTTTCACATAAAAGTTCGGTTTCATAATCAGTTGAATAAGCGTCGTCAATAATTTTAGTTTCATCGTCCTGGAACGCAAAAATCGTCATCATAATTTTAAGCTCCTCGTTTATTAAATTTCCGATACTTTCAGAATCTGCCGAAATTTTTTCTTCGTGATAAATAATTTCAGGTATAATCATAAAAATATTATCGTCCATAACGCCTGGAGCATCTATAGTTTCGTTTATTGGTATTTCATTTTCGACCGAATCTGTTTTGCCGGTTTCTATATCACTAATATATAAAATTTTAATATTAACTTTGCCTTTTATGTTTATTCTCTCGTCGCTCGCGCTGCAATTTATGTCACTAACACTTAAATCAGATTTTATAATAAATTCCGGAGCATTTTTGTCTGTTCCCAAATCTAAAATTTCGCTGATATTAACTTGATGCTGGAGCAAAGAATTCAACTGACTAAAAGAAATGTCACTCTTTTTTTGCTTTATATCATCCGAAGCAATGTCGTTAGTAACTTCGTGTTCTTTGCTACCAAAAACGTTTACTTTTAATGAAAAAGCGCCGTGAACATCGATTCTCCTGGGTGAAATTGCTCGGCAATTTATATATTCTCTTTTTATATCAAAAGTAGCTACCGAAAATTGCGAAGAGTTTTTAATATTCAAATTTTGCGAGAATGGAATTTCGGTTTTAAAGCATCTTATCGTATTTTTTTCTAAATCAGAATACAAAAGTTCGAGCACAGAAGTGCCTTCGATATTTAGCTGGTCGCCCGAAATATTACGTGAATTTACTCCTGCTGAAATTTGGCATTTTAAAATTTTTCCGATATCCGGGCAATAATCAGGAAGGGTCAAATCGCAATCTACAGGGATTTCTTGAATCCCTTGAAAAATATTATCAAGCATAGAAAATTTATATTTATTCAAATCGTAATTCATTTTACATCTCCTATTTTACAATCAATGAAAAAATCGTTTGAAACCAAAAAAATTTCAGAACATAGGTATTAATCTATATTCTGAAAAAATCATTTTATGCATTGTTGTTAAGAATTTTTATCTAAATGCCTCGGCTGGTGCCGAAGAGAATGCTCAGTCTACTGCCTTTTCCAGATATAAATACTATATTTTTGTTTCTTAATTATATTTTTTTATTTATTTTTTTGATTTTTGGCAAAAAGCACTTGTTTTTTTATTTTGTTTATGATATCATAATTGAAGAGTACATTAGTACATTTAGTACATTAGTACATTAGTACATTAGTACATTAGTACATTAGTACATTAGTACATTGTACGGTGAATTTACAAGAGTAAAAAAAAGTGGGTTAGTACATGACCAAAAAAGTGTAAATTCACGGGTAGTAGCGGTTTTCATCGTTTATTGCATTTATATTTTATTAAAATTTTATATATGATGGTATGGTGGTTATGTCTAATTTTTCTAAACGCGCAAAATTTTTGTCAATTCTTTTTTTGAGTCCATAAAACTGAAGTTTTTGCGTTTTTAAACTATCTTAGCGCATGACCCATACTTGCAATATTCGAAGTAGTGTATTTTTTGAAAAAGATTGAGCCGAGAGATTCTCTTCTGCGCTTCTGGGGAGGAATTACGATTTTTTCACACAAAAAATCGAAAATATCGGTTGATATTTTCAAAATTTTATGATACAATAAAAATGTGACTTGGTCACGGGTTCATCGGTTTTTATCTATTGTTTTTCCGACGTCCACGCTTCTTTCGCGGGCGTCGATTGTTTCTTCTATTTTTTTTCAATTCAAAGTAAACGAATTTAAACACTTTGAAGAAAAATATAAACCAACCGAGCATTTAATCACCTCGCTTTTCCTCGAAACTCGAGAGAAGCCAAAGATGAACCCGCGTTTCCAAGCCACAGTTTTTTATTATAATATATTAAAAAGTTAAATTCAACAAAAATGAGGATAAGGCATTGCTAAAAGTGGATATATGTTAATGATTCATAGAAGTTATACAATGTAGCAACATAAAGGATCTGCATCATCTCCTCCGGCGAAGCCGGAGAGAACACTTCTGTTCCAATTTTCAAATTTCGAAATAAGTCTAATAAACTTCAAAACTCAAATCGTTTTTAAGCAAAACTTGGCCTAAATTAAAAGTGCCTCGAGATATAATAACCGATGCCAGTTTATCGATAATATTTTTACAAATTAAATTATCAATTTCGCGCGCCCCATTTTTATTTACATTATCAATTTTTTCGACCAAAACTTTTGGAACATCGGCTTCGTAAATTAAATTTATGCCTTTTTCTTTAAGATGAAAAACAAACTCATCAAGTTTTAATTCGGCAATTTGAATTAAAACATCTTTATTTAATTGTTTGAACACGACTATTTCATCAATTCGACTTAAAAATTCCGGCCGTAAAAATTCGGCAAGAGCTTTTCTGGCTTTTTCTTCAGTTAAATCCGATGTATTTTTCCCAAATCCTAAAGGTCCCATGTTTTTATTGCTCCCGGCATTGGAAGTCATAACTATAACAGTATTTTCAAAACTAACGCTTCTGCCTTGCGAATCATTTATCTTGCCTTCATCCAGAATTTGCAAAAGAATATTCATAATATCCGGGTGTGCCTTTTCAATTTCGTCGAATAATATTATCGAATAAGGGTGTTGCCGAACTTTTTCGGTTATCTGTCCGGCTTCGTCATAGCCAACATAACCCGGGGGCGAACCGATAATTTTAGAAACAGCATGTTTTTCCATATATTCAGACATATCAAGTCTTATTAGGTTATCGGGACTATCAAACATTTCTTCGGCCAGACACTTGACAAGTGCGGTTTTTCCAACTCCCGTTGAACCCACAAAAATAAACGAAGGAGGCGCATTTTTAAAACTTATCCCCGTTCTGCTGCGCATAATCGCCGAACAAAGTGTTTTTATAGCATCATTTTGGCCTTTTATTTTTTTTGATAAATTATTTTGTAAATTTTTAAGTTTTTCAAACTCATCTTCTTTTATCTTTGTCGCCGGAATACCCGTCCAAAGTTCTATAACTTTTGAGATATCTTCATCCGTTACAGGCATATCCAAAGCTTTATTTTTTATGGATTCAAGATATAAACTCTGATTGCCGATTTCTTCTTTAATTTTCTGCAAAAGTTCGCTGTTGGGCTCATTTTCACTTAAAACCTGTTCCTCTTTAGCCTTCAAACTTTTTATTTTATTAAAAACGGCGTCGTATTCAGCCAAATACTTGTTGCCAAGTGCAGAACAAGCGCAGGATTCATCCAATAAATCTATTGCCTTATCCGGCAAATAACGCTCGGTTATATAGCGCTCGGATAAAAGTGCAATTCGCCCGAGCAGACTGTTTGGCACTTTAACCCTGTGATAATTTTCATAATATGATTTTATTCCCATTAAAAGACTTACTGTTTGTTTAATCGAAGGCTCCGAAATTTTAATTTGCTGGAATCTTCTTTCGAGCGCAGCATCTTTTTCGATATATTTTCGATATTCTTTGAATGTTGTTGCGCCTATAACTTGAATTTCTCCGCGCGAAAGCGCAGGTTTTAAAATATTTGCCGCACTCATCGAGCCTTCGGAATCACCTGTTCCGACCAAATTATGAACTTCATCGATAAAAAGTATGATATTCCCGTCATTTTTTACTTCGTCGATAAGTCCTTTTATTCTGCTTTCAAATTGGCCTCTAAACTGAGTGCCTGCAACCAGAGCTGTTAAGTCAAGCAGATAAATTTCTTTATTTTTAAGTTTAATCGGCACATTTCCGGAGCTTATCTTGATTGCCAAACCCTCGGCAATTGCAGTTTTACCTACTCCCGGCTCACCTGTTAAACACGGATTATTTTTAGTGCGCCTTGATAAAATCTGTATAACCCTGCTGATTTCGTTTTCTCTGCCGATAATCGCGTCCAGCTTATTTTCTCTGGCTTTTCTGGTTAAATTATCGCAATACATTTCAAGATACTTTTTTTTCGAATTTTTCTTGGATTTTTCCTGCCCATTTTTACTGCTTTTGTTATCCGAATTTTTTGAAAACGGAAATTCGGAAAAAATATTTTTTATAAATGGCAAAAAAGCTACCCCACCCCCTTGCGATTCTTCTGTATCGCCTAAATTTTGCACATCATCAACTGCCGAAATTATCCCCGCAATCTGTGTTCCCAATTTATCCATATTTTCTGTTGAAAAACTATCCGGACTTATAAATTCATAAAAAGATTCCGAACTCATTTTTTGAGCACACCTGAGGCACAGCCCCTTAAAAGGCGATTCGCCTTCGGCCAGCGAAATAAAAATAACTGCAGGGCGTTTTTTGCAAACAGAACACAACATCATAATACACTCTCCAAGTCAAGCTTGTTAATATAAATATCTAATTATCTTTATGTTTTCTCTCGTGTATGATACTTAAAAACTCAAAGAAGTATTTTATCATAGCATAAAGCATTAGTAAAGCTGTAAATGACATAAGAACATTCACCAAAAATTTATTTTCTATCCCCCAAAGCGCTTTAATCGAAACTATTGAGGCGATAGAAAAATAAAAAAATGCAGTTGCAAGCTTGCCATACCACTTGGCTTTTATAGTCTTTTTTGTTTTTTTCAGCATAAAAGCGCCGGCCAAAAGCATGCAGAGTTCTTTAATAATTAATATTATCATAAAATATACAATGCTTTTGAACTTTATACTCAAACAAACCATTATCGAAATTAACGTCAGCTTATCGGCGATAGGGTCTAAAATTTCGCCAAGTTTTGTCTGTTGATGTAAAATTCTTGCAAAAAAACCATCCAAAAAATCCGTAATGCCCGAAAAAATCAAGATTTCGCAGGCTTTTATATAATTTTCACTCAATAGGCTTATCGAAAACGGAATTATAAGCAGGATTCTTGTAAAAGTTAAAATATTCGGAATATTAAAAAAAATTTTAATATTTAAAAGCAATATTTTTTCTTTTATTTTTAATATTTTCTTTTTTAAATCAATCATATCAAATTTTTTGAAATATTCATATTTTCTATAAATGGTATTTTTGCAAAAAAATTACCGGCAATAGGGTTAAATTCATAAAATTTTATAAAAACAGAAGTTGATTTTATAGTGTTTTGAGAAAAAATACTTGGAGGATTGTTCCAGTATATCAGCGCTATTTTTAAAAATAAAATCACTCCCCATATTATGAAAATTCCCTTTGCGAATCCAAAAAATGCTCCCAAAACTGAATTAAACTGTGCCAAAACCGGTGTTTTGAATGCGCTGCAAGAAGAATTTGAAATTTTTCTGCAAACAAACATCATTATACCAAATAAAAATGAACCTATCAATAATCTTGTTATATTTAAAACATATGGCGATATCATGCCGAATAAAATTTCGCCGGCGTTAAACTTGCCAAGCATCTGCGAAATTTTTAAACTGCTGACCCCGCAAAGACTTAAAAGAGTTAAAAGATATTTTGGGAAAGATGCGATATCGGGTTTTAATAAAAGCTCACCAAATTTTTTTACTAAAAGAGGTTTAAAAAAGTTATTATGTACAAAAAACGAAACATAAAATGCCGCAAAGCCCGAAACAGCAAAAGCTATAAGACCTCCAACAAAATTCATAAACGGTCTTACCACGCCTTTTTTCCATCCGTTAACAAGAAAAATAAATGCTGAAAATATGATAGGCGCATCTAAAATTAAATTTCCGATTAATATATTCAACTTCTTCCACCCAAATTTGTGTTTTATGTATTATAAGCACTTTTACTTGAAAAAAGCAATATGTTATCCTGGAAAACTTAGCCTTTCTCCGGCGCCGCCGGAGAAAAAATTTATTTTAATTTTATTATTCTATTTCAGATAAGCCAACTTTAAGATCCAACCTTTCTTCATAAGTAGGACCATAACAATATACAACTAATTTTTTACAAGGCCTTCCCTCCCCTTAAAATATCTTACCACCTTAAAAGATATTGATATAATTTCGTCGTTATAATATTCATTATAACATTCATTACAACAAAAATCAAATGATAATTCATTATACTCACAATCATAATCACAGTGG
>JAFSLT010000069.1 GCA_017448285.1 Clostridia bacterium | reverse complement strand
CTATTTAATATACTTGGTAAATAATCCTCTATTGTTGACTCTTTTATTTTATAATGTTTTTTTAGCTCTGCCAAACTATTGAAAAACGACGAATCTGGTGGGGTACCAAGTATATGAAAAACTACATAGGCTTTTACAAATTTTTCCCAAATTTTACCGTTTTTAGCTAAACTCAAAAATTTTTTAACGTTCTCAACTATTTTTTTTAATTCTCCGTTTTTCTTGAATTTTGCGAACGCCTCAATACCCGCTTCGCGACGTCCCTTATCCCAATTGATACGTTCTTTTAGTTCTTCCTCAGAATATCGTTCTCTTATTTCTTTTGATATTTTTTCTTCTATTGGACGATAATTTTCCATCGCATCTATGATAACTTTCCAATTATCGTGTCTTACGCGAATAAGATTTACAAGAGAATATTTGCCCGAATACCACTTTTTACCACTGACTGCACCTGCAATTTCGTTGTAAGCCTCAACCACACCAGCAGTTAACACAGTGGCTCCAATTGCAATTTTTGGACCGATGCCCATACCTTGAGTTTTTTTGAGCTTTTCGGAATTACTTGAAGCTGCCCCCCCTACTGCCCCAACGGTTTGGGAATTTATTGTTGTTGCCGAAGTTTTATTACCAAAAAGTGATGCGAACGCCAACACTGTCGCGATTGTCTTCTTATCGAATTTCGACATAAAAACTACCTCCTATATACGATTAAAATTTAAATATTCAATAATGACGCATTATTTTTAATTATATACACAAAAAAAAATTTGTCAAGCATAAATTGATATTTTTTACGAAAATTTTTATTTTTTAAATTAAAAATACAAGTAAAAAAAGCATCCTCCGGCGTAGCCGGAGAGGATATTTATCTGTGTTTTAGTAATTTTTTCGGCAATGTCGGGAATATTTTTAACTGGCAATCTGTCTTATAGCAAGTTCATAAAAAGTTTGTTTTTTAGCCATTAATTCTTCAAAATTACCTTGTTCACAAATAGTGCCTTTGTCTATAACCACTATTCTATTGCAATTTTTGATGGTCGAAAGCCGGTGGGCAATCACGATTCGGGTGCATTTTAGTTTGTCGATATTATCCGAAACTATCTTTTGGGTAATGTTATCAAGCGCCGAAGTTGCTTCGTCAAATAATAAAATTCTGGGCTTACTTATAAGTGCTCTTGCAATCATAAGTCTTTGTTTTTGTCCGCCCGAAATTCCTCCGGAGCCTTCGGAAATTAAAGTATGCATTCCCATTGGCATATTTTCGATATCTTTATCAAATCCTGCCATCCTGGCGGCTTCCCAGGCGTCGTCCATAGTCTTCCAGGGTGCAGTGACTATTATATTTGAAAAAATATCCCCCTGAAATATAGCTCCGTTTTGCATAACAACGCCGATGTTTTGGCGTAAACTTCGCCTATCAAGAGTTTGAATATCGCGTTTATCGTAATAAACGGCGCCGCGTTCGGGAGTTTCAAACCCTAGCAGTAATCTCATTATAGTTGATTTGCCGCAGCCGGTTTTTCCAACAATCGCAAGGTATTCACCGCGTTTTACTTTTAAAGTCAAGTTTTTTAAAACCAAATCACTGTTTTTATTATATCTAAAATTTATATTATAAATTTCTATTTCACCGTGAAGCGCATCGACTATTTTGCCTTTGTCGCTGTTTTCAGTTTCAGATTCCAAAAACGGTTTTATTAAATCTATGATTGGTTTTAAATTTGCAAATCTGAGCGCCACACTGTTTAAAGACATTATGGCTGTACTTACCGCGCCGTAAGCCATATTAAATGCCATGTAATTTGCAACTGGAACTTTGTTTTTTGCAGCAACAAAATAAAGTGCAATAGAGCCCAGCGATGATATAATTAACCCTATAATAGAATAAATTTTTAAAATAAACGGAGGATTGTAGTCAAGTCTTTGAGATTTAGAATATTCTTTTGCCCAAATTGAAAAAATTCTTTTTTCAGCGCCTGCGATTTTTATTTTTTGCATTCCGCCGAAAATATTAAAAACTAATGCCTGAAGTTTTGGAGACAATTTTAATTTTTTATTGCTCACATTTTGTTTTAAAAATGTTATCAAAACTGAAAAGCAAAGTGAAACAAATATAATTGCAAGCCCCACCGGGACCATACTCGGCGCTTGATTTGTCATCTGAAAAATATAGCCAAGTGAAAAAAATGCTGTTAATAAAGTGGAAAGAAAAGTATCTGAAATTATGTTGCAAAGAGCCGCAACTTGATTAATTCTGCTTGATAAATCTCCTGCAGAGCGTTTTTTGAAAAACGAAGCCGGAAGACTAAAAAGTCGCATCATGATTGCGCTGTGCACTGCTAAATTGAGCTTCCCTTGGAGGCGCGCTTTTATTGCACTCTGAGTTATTTTTATAAAAATCCTACCAAAAGTTATTCCTAATAGCGTAGAAGCTACAGTCTGCAGCAAACTTATAGATTCCGACGGAACTATGATGCTGTATATTAAATTTGTAATATAAGGCATAATCATACCTAAAAGCTGCATTATTAAATAAATACAGATTAAAAATATTACATCTAAATATGAAAGATTTTTCGTCATAAATTTTACAAGGTCTAAAATTTTCATCGGACCTTGAGTGAAAGACCTGTAAAAACAAAAGGCATCTGTTGAAAATTCTTTGGCGTTTTTTTTATTTATTTTTACTGATTTTCCGAATTTATCATGATAATAATAGCCTGACCATTTACCCGGCAGCAAAGCTACGATTTCGCCATCCTTTTTGCTTGCAAGAATTGCTCCCGAGCCGTCTTTCCACCACTCGCCCACCAGCGCTACCCTTCTTTTCATCATACCGGAGGGCCTTAAAATATATTCTATTTGCTGCCCTAAATCAGTTATATCTTTTGGAACTTCGGGCACCTTTTGCCCAAAATAACTGAGTATACACGAAATTGCAGCTTTAGTTTCAATTCCGCCTGCAGGACCTGAAATTCCTAAAACGTTTAATAAATCCTGCATAGCTTCGTTATAAAGCTCTTCATCGTGATGTTTTTTAAGTTTTAATCTTTCGTCGTTTAGCATATCTTTCGCCCCCTATTCAACCGTAACGAGCCTTGAATACAAGCCTTTTCGGCTCATGAGTTCCTCGTGGTTCCCGGTTTCGATAACTTTGCCTTTATCTAGAACTATAATTTGGTCGCAATCGCGTATTGTTGACAATCTGTGAGCAACCACAACGCAGGAACAAGCAAGGTCTCGTATATTTTCTATGACTTTTTTTTCGGTTTTTGCGTCGAGCGCTGAAGTTGCTTCGTCTAAAATAAGCAAAACAGGTTCTATGCTAAGCGCTCTTGCGATTTCAATTCTTTGGCACTGGCCGCCTGAAAAATCTTTTCCGCCCTCGCCGATTATGTGATTATACCCGTCTTTCCTCGATACTATAGTTTCGTGAATATCAGCATTATCGCTGGACATAATCATAGTGAAATCTTCTACGGAGTTATCCCACATTTTTATATTATTTTTTATGCTGTCATGGAATAAAATTCGTTCTTGGTCGACCATTGAAACACAATTGTGAAAAATATAAGGGTCAATTTGGCTTCGTTCTTTGCCGTCAAACAAAATTTTTCCGGACCACGGCTGATAAAGACCCATAATTAGTTTTGACAAAGTCGATTTACCGCATCCGCTACCGCCGACTAAGGCTATCCATTTGCCGGGTTCGAGTTTTAATGAAAAGTTTTCGATTAATGGCGCCGCGAGCGGGCTATATCCAAAAGTTATATTTTTAAGTTCAAGAGAACCAGTTAAAAAATCGCTGCTGAGTTTTTTTCTGGGAGTTTCCGGTACAACTGAAACATCAAGTTTATAATCAAGAACGTCTTCGACGCGCTCCATTTCGTTTTTTATTCCCAAAAAGCTTTTATAAACGTCCATGAAGCTGTCTATCGGCTGCCTAAAGCCCACAACAAAGCCTTCAAATGCCGTCAGCATACCAATTGTGAACTTGCCTTCGATTATAAAATAAATTCCGGCAATTTTTAAAACTAAACTCACAAATTCCTGAATTATAACCGGAATGCTGCCTATATACTGGGCAAATTTTAATATCTTAACGTTTGTATTATTTTGTTTTGCATAAAATCCGGCCCAGCGTTCGAAAAATCCGTTCTCGGCACCGGTTGATTTTATAGTTTCTATCATTTCGACTGCCGAATAAGTCACACTCATAAGCTTGCCCGCATTCGGGAGCGATTCTTTTTGAATTTCCGAGAGCTTTTGCGACGTCCATTTGACTATAAAAATATTTATTATCGTAGCCGCAATACCAATTAACGAGAGTTGCCAGCTGTAATTAATCATAAAAAATAAATAAAATATAAGCGAAAAAAGTTCCATAAACATAGGCGCCACTTTTTTTATCATAACAAGCGATATCATAGCCGTAGATTCTTGTCTGGAAACTATGTCGCCGATATATCTTTGTGCAAAAAACTCAAGCGGAAGCCTCAGGCAGTGCCACATGAACCTTGAAGCCGAAATTATTGCAAATTTCCCCTCGATTTTTAACCAGTGAATCGATTGAACTATTCCTATGAATACGTTTAAAATTAATACTCCAAACGAAATAATTAAAAACCAGTTTAGCCAATTTTCGTTTCCTGTAGTTAAAATATTATCTATGAAAAACCTATCAAATAACGGATACACAAGATTAATAATGCCGAGCGCAATACTCATCATGGTTGCTAAAAAAAACGGGAAAAGCGAATTTTTTAAGCATTTTTTTAAAAAAGAAATCACACTTCTGGGCTTGCCTTCGGGTTTAAATTTTTTTGAGGGAACTATTGATAAAAGTATTCCGGTAAAAGAATTATCAAAAGTTTCCATCGATTCAACAACTCTCCCACGAGAGGGGTCGTTTATATAAACTTTTTTCTTTTTGTAATCAATTTTAGTAACAACAACAAAGTGATTAAAATTCCAATGAATAATCGCCGGCAGAGTCATTTCGCCAATATCAGCAGGCTCGAGTTTATAGCCCGAAGCATCAAAACCATAACTTCTGGCGGCAACCAATATGTTTTTGGCAACGCTTCCGTCGCGAGAAACTCCGCAGTCTTTTCGGGCCTTAGGCAGACTCACCCATTTGCCGTAATAAGCCGAAATCATGCATAAACATGCTGCGCCGCATTCAAGAGCTTCCATTTGCATTACAACCGGAACTTTTTTACGTCTCAAATTAATCACCCCCTAATTTAATTAAAATTATTTATTTAAAATAAAATCAATCGCTCTTTCTCTGCCGATAACTACGCTCGAAGTGCATTGAGAACCATCTATTATTTCAATTTGAGCGATTTTGTCTTTTGAAGGCTCTTTTAACAAAGTAACAACTTCGACGCAATTATAAGAAGGCAAAATTTGCGCAATCATGCTTGGGTTTTTAAATTTTGTTACGCTTTCTTCGTCAACAATTTTTGTGCCGACGCTTTCGATTTCGCCGTTTATATATCCGTATTCTTCGGCTGAAATGTATTCGGGCGAAATTCTTGTTTGCATGCCGGTTTTAAATTTTTGCGAGGTTCCGATATCAACAAAAGAATATAATTTTTTAATTCCGTTTTCGGTAATAACAATACCGGGAATTTTTTCATATTTGGGGATATCAGAATTAAAAATCCAAACTATTCCTGCAAATAATATCGAAAAAATAGCTATTATGATTAAAATAAGATTCGGACTTGTAACTTTAACGTATTCGTCAAGCTGCTCGGGTGAAGATACCCGCTCTAAAGAACTTTTTCTGAAAAGATTATTGTTTGCCATAATTACACCTCCGCTTTGCGAAAAACTCTTGTATAAATAGTACAAGAATAAATTTAAAAAGTCAAACTTTATTGGCAAAAATATATATAGTTATAATAGACTTCTTTTGAAACTAGTAATCGATGTTTAAAAAGCAGATCTCTCTCCGGCGGCGCCGGAGAAATATTTGGATATTTTCTTTTTAATTCTCTTTATTTTTTATTTTACCAAATTTTTTTGGCGATGATGGAAAAACAACATTATTCTACACTGTTGTTTTTTAAAATGCAAAATTTTTTGAAAAACACAAATATTCTCCAACAGTCAGCTGGAGAATATGTTTTTTTTAAAATATCTACTATTTTTTCTCTTTCTCGGTTTCTTTTTCAGACTCCAATGTTGCCTCTTTAAAGGCCTGAACAATTGTAAATTCTTTAACCGTATCTTCAACTTTTTTAGCAAAGTCATTAATTTGTTTTGCTTCATCATCCATTTCATCGTTTTTTTTGTTAATTTTAAAACCACCAATGTCACATGATATATTTTCGTCATTGATAGTTACAGTAACTTTGTATTCGTAATTTTGCTTAGGATGCTTTAAATCAGCTAACTTACGGGCTTCAATCAAACCAGCCATGCAACTGTACGAAAGCAATTCACTCCATCTTTTTTGAGCATTGTATAAAGCATCGCCACTAAGTTTTTGATTGCCTTCCAGTGCCTTAGCATCATTTTCTTCGATATCTAAGTTTCCTAAGAAGAAGCCACTGTTATTATCCACTTCAATGTCAACATTGCCATTATCTACTTCAAACACAAGTTCTTTGGCATCTCCTCTTTCAACTAAATATTTAAAATATTTAACTAAAGCAGCTTTATCTGCTTTTAAAGAACCTGTGCCGACTAACTTGCTGCCCAAGCCTGTAAATTTCGCTAATAATGCCAAAGTAGTAGCACCAAGTGCAAAACCACCAACACCAGTCAATATTTTTTCAGATAATGAACTACTGGCGTTATTTGCATTTGCAGCACCTGCATTAGAATTTATGTTTGAACCAACTGTGCCCAAGCTAGCCACGAGCGCCAACATTTTCGCGCGATTAGAACGTTTAAACATAACGCAACACCTCAATATATAAAAATTTAAATTCAATGCGTTGAACAACGCATCTGAAAGTATAATAGCATATAAAAAATTAAAATGCAAGCGTTTTTTCGAATTTTTTTTGTTTTTTTCTTTAAAATTACAGAAAAAGATAAAAGATAGATGTTTCATCCGGCGCAGCCGGAGGCTGCTTTTTTCTTTTTTTGGCAATGCCTGTTTTGAAAAGCACTTTAAAATGCATACAATGAAGATGATTTTCAAGCTCGCCAGAGGAAATATTTATCTTTTTTTAGCAATGCCTAGTTCATTTAAATATTGACAAACATTTTTACTCAAGGTAAAATCGAAGTCGAGTCAATTTAAATAAAATGGCTCGAATGTGTAAAATTAAGGAGGGGATGTTGATGGACGCTGATTTTAAAATGAAGTTTGATAAATTAATTAAAATTTTGACTACTGATGAGGATAAGGCAAAAGAATTTTCTGATATCAAAACTGTTGAGGAATCTTACAGTTTTGCGTGCAGTTTGGTTGGGGATATGGACAAAACGCTTTATTATCAAGCAGTAAGGGAGTTTATAAGAAGCCAGGATGATGAAAATGATAAAAATTTAGAGTCAGTTTCCGGAGGTTTTAATATCCCTAAAAAGGTTTTAAATTTGAGCTTTTTATCAAAAAATTAATTTTTTATAATATAAGGTGGTAATTAATATGGCGAAATGCGATTTATGTGATAAACATCTTTGTTTTGGCATTAAAGTTTCGCACTCACACAGACGTTCCAACAGAACTTGGAAGCCGAACATCAGGGGTGCTCACATCACTGTTAACGGTGCCAGAAAAAAAATTCATGTTTGCACTCGCTGCATAAGGTCTGGAAAGTTAATGGCTGCAAGCAGTTAATGCTTTCGGATCTTTTAGAAGAATATAACAAAAGTGGTTATTCTCGGTTTCATATGCCGGGAAATAAGGGTGTTTTGGATATTAACCTGAGTTATGATGTTACCGAACTTGATTGTACGGATGATTTGTATTGTTCAAATGGAGCGATAAAAGCTTCTGAAAAGTTAATTTCTGACATTTATGGTTCGGCGAATTCAGTTTTCAGCACCGGCGGAAACACCTTGTGCATTCAGGCAATGATGTACCTCGCAATGCCAAATGGTGGGACGATGATTGTTGCCAAAAATGCACACAAATCAGTTATAAATGCCATGGGAATTTTGGATATTACTCCAGTTTGGGTGAATTTTGACAAAAATAATGTAATATTTGAAGAAATTGAAAATGCAATCAAAAATCATCCCGAAGCTCAGGCGGTTTTTATAACTTCTCCGGATTATTTTGGTGTTATGGCAGATGTGCAAAAGATAAAATCAGTGTGCAAAAACTTAACACTTTTAGTTGATAATGCACATGGTTCGCATTTGGTTTTTTTTAAAAAGCATCCCATCAGTTTGGGGGCGGATTTGTGTGCTGATTCTGCACATAAAACGTTGCCAGTTTTAACAGGTGGAGCGTTTTTACATATTGGTGAAAATTTTTCAAAAATTAACAAAATAAAATATGAAGATGTAAAAAATGCCATGCAAATTTTTGGTTCAACAAGTCCTTCATTTTTAACATTGTTGTCACTCGAAAAATGTGCGTTTTGGTTTAAAAATAAAGGTCAGGACGAGTTCTTAAAATTAGATAAAATTACCAAAAAAATAAAAAGTAAATATTCTAATATTTTATTTAAAACTAATCTGCAAGATCCTGTGAGACTTACATTTGATACTGCAAACATTGGACTTAGCAGTCAAGAGTTTATTTTACATTTGGGAAAATTTAAAATTAAACCAGAATTTGACATTAATACAAAAACTGTATTAATTCCTTCGCCTTTTAATAGTTTGGTAGATTTTAAAAAATTGAATTTAGCTTTAGAAAATATTCCAATTAAAAATTTTAAATTAATTACTGAAGAAAAAAGTGTAAATTTTTGTACTAAAATATCAATTAGAAAAGCTATTTTTTCTAAAAATGAAAATATTTTTGTTAAAAATGCCGAAAATAAAATTTCAGCCCAAACAGTTGCCAGGTGCCCTCCCGGGATTCCAATTGTTATTCCAGGCGAAATTATAAATAAACAAAAAATAAATATTTTAGAAAAATTGGGGATAAATTGTATAAAGGTTGTGGTATAAATGGCAAAATTTTCACATGTTACCATTTTTGAAGGTGATGAAAAAATCGCTGAAAAAGAATCAAAAAAATTTTGCATTGATGTTTTAGGGCAAAAATTTGAAAATAAAATTAAAAAATCGATATGTGCTGATGTAATTTTTATAGATTCGCAAAATAAAAAAAGCATTGGTATAAATGAAATTCGTAAAATTAAAAATGATTCTATAATAAAACCTGTGGAATGTGATTTTAAAATTTATATTTTCAAAAATTCACAAAATTTAACCGAACAAGCGCAAAATGCTATTTTAAAAATTTTTGAAGAGCCACCTAAACATGTTATTTTTTTACTTTTATGTAATAATTCCAGAAATTTTATTCCAACTGTAATTTCAAGAGCGAGAATTGTAAAATTAAATAAAATTAATGATTTAAATTCTAACAAAGATGCTGATAATTTTATAGATTTTTTAGCCAAAAATAATAAAATTTACGCGTTATCTATTTTATCAAAATATGAGTCTGACAGAGAAAAGTTAAAACTATTTTTAAATAGTTGCAAAAACAAAATTTTATTAAAAATAAAAAAGCAATTTTCAAATACGGCAAAAATTAATTTATGCAATAAAATAAATAAAATTATCAATTTTATTGACATTAATATGAATAAAAATTTAATTTTATTGTCTATTTTTTTGGAATAATAAGCAGATATTTTCTGTCGGCGCTGGAGATAGACTTTCTTTGGCAATACTGGGGCAGAAATCTTGTAATTTCAAGTGTTTGAAAAAGCTGATATTCGTATCAAAGTTTGAGCGATTAGATATTTGACATCGAATTTTAGGAGAAATTTTTATGAATAATTTTAAAATACCATTACATATAATTGCTGTTGCAGGTATAGTAATTAATGACAAAAATCAAATATTAATGGTTAATTCAAATAATTATGGTTGGGCTTTTCCAGGTGGTCAAGTCGAAGAAGGAGAAAATTTGATAAATGCGCTTAAAAGAGAAGTTTTTGAAGAAACAGGAATAAAAATAAGTGTGGGAGAGGTTTTTTGCATATCTTCAAATACCAAAAATCACAGTGGCTACAATGGTATAAAGGAGATTCCTACTAAAATTATATTGGATTTTATATGCCGAGATGTAGGTGGTCAGATTCGTGCATCCATCGAAAATTCGGAGTCGAGATATATTGAAAAAAATAAAATCGGAAAACTTATAAGTAATCTTGCATTGCTCGAAAGATTTAAAGCATATTTAAATTATAATAAAAGACCAACTTATTTGGATTATGAATCTCGCCCGAATTTTAAATTAAAATATAAAAAA
Organism: Clostridia bacterium; assembly: GCA_017448285.1. Classification (GTDB taxonomy): domain Bacteria; phylum Bacillota; class Clostridia; order Oscillospirales; family Acutalibacteraceae; genus Improbicoccus. The sequence continues at coordinate 7,871 of JAFSLT010000069.1, read as the reverse complement.
TTATTATAAAACCATATAATGAATAATTTTCAATATATTTTCTGATTAGTTAATTTTTTCTCCGGCAACGCCGGAGAGAAACCAAATTCTTCAAGGCAACGTATTACCTCTTTCAAATGAAAACACTATAATAATTTCAATCCTCGAATTTTATTATTGTTTTGTCTACTCTTTTTTCGTAATCAACAGAAATCGGTGAATCTATTGATGAAACTTCCAGATTGGGATTAGCATCCTCAGATTTTAATCTTTGAACTAGAATATTACATAGTTCACTAAACTGAATTTTGTTGATATCAATGCCTTGTGCCTCAAATTTGTCAATAATTTCTTTGCCATCGTTCGTATTTAAAATATCTTCTATGAATTCTTTGCTTTGCATAAGCTTTTTAAAAGTACTCGAATTTTTTTGCGCCATTTCTAACTCTTTTTTATTTTCTTTTTTTTTGCATAATAATCACCTCGATTTTGATTTTTTTGAATGGTATAGATAATATTATATAAAAAAACAAAAATTTTTTCAAGTAATTTGTTGTTTTAAACACTAATATAAGTCGGTAAAAAAATTATATAAAACAAAAAATTTGTTATCTTTTTTCCGGACGCTTTCTCCGGCAGTGCCGGAGAAAAATCTTTTAAGACTTATCCTGGCAGTACTTTCATATGAATCATAAATTATATAGCCGTCTTTTCCGGTGATTTAAAGAAAAAATCTTTTAATAATTATTTTTAATGCTTCTCCGGCGGTGCCGGAGAAAAATCTTTTAAGACTTATCCTGGCAGTACTTTCATATGAATCATAAAAATTACATATAATTAGATGTCTATTTCAAATTTTATTTAAAAGGGGCAAATATTGTGCAGGAATTTGATAATTTTTCTGAGATATTAAAAAATCCTCAAATGCTTAATATGCTAAGTCAATTTATGCAAAATCAAAATAATAATCCAAAAAATCAGCCTGAAAAAAGTGATGTAAAAAATTTAAGTGCAGCGGTAAGTAACAATGGTGCAAATAACTCAGGCGGTTTTAATATGCAGATGATTGCAAATATTTTGCCGCTTTTAAACAATTTAAACAATAATAATTTTGCAAATATGCTCAGTATGCTTTCAAATAATAATTCGCAAGTAAGCAATATGCAAAATATGATGCTGCTCATGAACTTGATGTCTCAAATGCAAAAAAATAATCAAGATACGCAACAAAATGCAATTCAGAACAAAAATAAAGATGAGATGCAAAAAAATAATGCCTAAGTTGTTCTAATTTGTTTTTTTCAGCGTATAAGTTTTGTGGAGGGACAAGTTATGAGCAATAGCATTCAGGATTTTACAGAAATTTTGACAAATTTCAACCCTTTTATACGTACTGCCCTTATGAAAATCCCGGATAAAATCAAAAATAATATTCAAGAAATTTGCATTCGAATTAACAGCTCAATAATTATATTTACACAAAATAAATCTTATTTTGTAGGTAAAAATGGTGAAATTACTCCCGAAGACCCGAAAAGTTTATTAATTTCGCAAAACGATATCCTAGAAACAATGAAAATATTGTGCAATTTTTCAATATATTCATATCAGAATCAAATAAAAGAAGGCTTTATAACCTTAAAAGGCGGTCATAGAGTGGGAATCTCCGGCACGGCGGTTATAAATAATAACGAGATAATTAATATTTCGGATATTTCTTCGATAAATTTTAGAATTTCACGCGAAGTTTTGGGTTGTTCGGATAGAATTTTTGATAAATTTGGTTTGGATATCGGCGGGACTCTTATAATCGGGCCTCCCTCGAGCGGTAAGACGACTACTTTAAGAGATATAGCTAGAAAACTTTCGACAAGTTTTGATGGCGATAAGCTGATAAAAGTTTCAATTATTGACGAGCGTCGCGAAATTGCTGCGAGCTATCAGGGAGTCCCTCAACGAGATATTGGTTTTTCAGACGTTTTAAGCGGTTTTCCAAAAGCCGAAGGCATTATAAGAGCTATACGTACTTTATCGCCAAAAATAATTATTTGCGATGAAATCGGAGGCGTGGAAGACGCCGAAGCGATAAAAAAATCTTTAAATTCAGGTGTCGGTATAATAGCAAGCATTCATGCAAAGTCGACTGACGAAATGGCGAATTCTTTTAGGATAAAAAATATATTAAGTTCCGGAGCCATAAAACGCGCAGTTTTGCTTGATAGTAACCCAGGTAAAATCAAAGGCATGTTTGAAGTTAGTAAGTAATTTTAATAAAAATTAAATAATAATAAGGAAGAAAAAATGATAAAAATAATCGGAAGTTTAATTGTAATTATTTCAGGTTCACTGATAGGCAAAAATTTATGCAATAATATTAAAAACAAAATTAAATTTTTAGAAGATTTTAAAAAATTTGTTTTTTATTCAAAATGCGAAATCGGATTCAAAAAAACTTCGCCGAAAAAAATTACCGAAAATTTTGAGTGTAATTCTGTACTTAAAAAATTTTTTAAAAATTTAATTTATTTAATTCAAAATGGTGAAAATTTTCCCGGAGCTTGGGAAAAGACGTTTAAAATATGTAAATTTGATGAAAATAAAATTATTTTAAATTTTGGAAAAGAACTTGGCTCGTATAATCTTGAAAATCAGATAGAAACTTGCGACTTAGTTTTAAATAATGTTTCTTGTATTATTAAAAAATTAGAAAAAGATATTGATAAAAACGAAAAATTGTTTACTTATTTGGGTGCGTGCTTTGGAGTTATAATCTGTATAATATTTTTTTAAAAAAATTAGGAAGTAAAATGAATTTAGACTTAGTTTTTAAAATAGCGGCGGCAGGAATAATCGTGGCAATTTTAAATCAGGTTTTGGTGCGAGCTGGGCGCGAAGAACAGGCAACTATGGTAACGCTTTCGGGATTAATTACTGTGCTTTTAATTATGATTCGTGAAATCGACACGCTTTTTAAGACCATAAAAACAGTTTTTGGGCTGTAAATTATGGGTATAAATATAATTTCTGTTGCCGGAATTTCGCTTGTTATTTTAGTTATTTCGAGTCTCGTAAAAAAATATTCGCCAGAATTTTTTATTGTTTTAATTACGATATCTGTTTCGATATTTTTAATAATTTTAATTTCTTATTTAAAAAATATTCTGCATGAATTTGATTCTTTATTCAAATTTTCTAATATAAAACAAAATTTGCAAATTATAATATTAAAAATACTCGGGATTTGCATTATTTCAGAATTTGGTTCGAATATTTGTAAAGATTCAGGGAATTTGTCGCTGGCAAATAATATAATTTTGTTCGGTAAGATAAGCATAATTTTAACTGCGATGCCTATTTTTAAAGAATTTTTTGAAACTATTTTAAATATATTAAAAAACTCAAGATTTTGAAAAAATTTCTGTTTTTGCTTATCTTAATTTTTTTTATGCCGAAAAATATTTGCAAATCAATCGAGTATTCGCCGGAAATTAAAAAAGAAATTTCAGAGCAGTTCGAAGAATCAGGAGCCAAAAATTTAAATAAAAATCTGCCGGATTATAGTCTAGAATTTTTAAATCAAGCAAATATTTATGATATATTTTCAGTAAAAAATTTAAGCTTTGACTCAATAATCAATATTATTTTAAATTTAATAAAAAACAAAATATTTGCGCCGATAAAATTTATAATTCCGATAATTTCTATCATAATAATTTATTCGTTTTTTGGCTGTTTTTGCGAATATGAACAAGAAATTTTAAAATTTATTATCACGTGTTTTGTATGTATTTTAACTAGTTTTAATTTAATAAAAAATATTCAAAGCGTTGTTTTGTGTTTAAATATCGCATCAAAATTTGTTTTATGTTTTATACCTGTTTTTGGTGCGTTTGCCATTTCGCTCGGGTTTCCGATTTCAGGCGCGGCGTTTAATTCAAGTATTTTGTTTTTTAATCAAATAATTATGTCGATGGCAAAAGATATGATAATTCCTGTTTGCAGTGCAATGAGCAGCTTTTGTTTTATTTCTTCTCTTTCGACAAAAATTAAATTAAACAAAATTTTTGATATATTTTATTCTATAATAAAATGGCTTTTAATTTTTTTGGGGGGTTTAATTTCGTTTGTGTTTTCAGTTCAAAAAATTATTGGGAGTTCAATAGAAAGCTTATCCGGTAAAGAACTAAAATTTATGTCCGGATTAATCCCGATAGTCGGCTCGGCTCTTAGCGATGCTACTTTAATTGTCAGGAGCTCTGCAAGAATTTTATGGGTAAATATAGGCTCTTTTGGAATAATCGCGATTATATTCATATTTTTGCCAACTATAATAGATTGCTTAGTCTGGAATATTTCGTTTCAAATCTGCGAATTTTTAAGCCAGATATTTGATTTTAAAAATTTAGAAAATTTATTTTCATCTTTTAGAAAAATAATAAATATCGCGCTCGCTATCGAAATCATGTTTATTTTCATATTTATTTTTGCAACGAGTATTGCCATGAAAGTTAATATTTAAATTAATATAAATTAAAATAAAGGCTATTTAATTATGAATTTTTCTTGGATTATAACTATATTTTCTAGCGCTTTGATTTGCATTATTTCAGAATTTTTTATTTCGGAAAGCAAATTTAATAAAATTATTAAAAGTGTGCTTGCAATATTTTTTCTGCTTAATTTATTTAACTTAATCAAAAATTTTAAAATGCCTAAATTTAATTTTTCGGCTGAATCAAATAATAAAAAAATCGAAGATAAACTCGAAAACAGGATAAATAATTTGGCAAAATCAAAAATAAGGGAAAAAATTGCGGATTTTTTGCACAAAAGAGGCATAAAAGCAAATGAAATTCGCATATATATTGACAAAAATTCCAAGGCATACTGCAAAATTTCGTTTGATAAAGGGGTTGATAACAAAAAATATTTGATAAAAAAACTGGAAGAAGAATTCAAAATTAATTTTTATCTGATAAATTAATACGATGAGGAAAAAATGCTTAAAAATTTGGAAGTTCAAAAATTTAATTTTAAAAAAGTTTATAAAAATCAAAAAATTATTTTTATTTTATTTATAGTTGGCATTATTTTATTAATTGCTCCGAGTTTTTTTAAACATAAAAAAAATAAAATCATTGAAAATTTTGGCAATCAAGAATTTGTAGAAAAAATTCAGAACGACATCGCAGACATGGTTTCGAATATCGAAGGCGCCGGCAAATCAAAAGTTTTGATAACGCTCGATGAAGGCGAAGAAATTATTTATTTGGCCGAAAAAAAAGAAAATTCTCAAGTTATAACTGATGAAAATTCTTATAATCAAAACTTAAAAAGAAAAACTGATGATATCGAGAAGAAATATATTACGACCAAAGATTCAAACGGCAACGAAACTCCTGTGATAATAAAAAAAATAGAGCCAAAAATCAGAGGCGCCGTGATTTCTTGCCAAGGAGCTAAAAACCCTGAAGTCCGCGAAAATATAATCAAAATGGTCTCAGTGGCACTAGATATAAATTCAAGCAAAATTTGTGTGACAAAATTTAGAAAATAAAATACGAGAGGTAAAAATATGAAGCCCATAAAAATTAATAAAAGATACATAGTTCTAGCGTCTATTATTGTTTCATTAGGAGCAGCTGTTGGGATAAATTACTGGCTGTCGCCTGACAAGGCATTAAAAAATAATATAAATATCATGCCAAACGAACCCGCCGAAAGTTCAGTTTTAGCAAGCAGCACAAACATTGAGGATAAGAATAGTAAGGATATAGAAAAAATTAAATCATTTTTTGAAAATGAACGCGAACAAAAAGAAAAATATAAAAAACAAATCGCCGAAGTTGCAGGCGACGATAAAGAATACCGCGAAAAAATCATACAAGAAATTCATCAAGAAAGTAAAATAGAAACTTTGATAAAATCTAAAATGGACGATAATTTAATCGACTGTTTGGCAAAAATAGGCAAAGACGGCTGCAATATAATAGTAAGTTTTAAAACAGATTTAACTAAAGAAAACGTTTATAAAATAAAAGATATAGTTAAAAACGAAACCAAGTTTAATAACGAAGAAATAAAAATTATTGAAAAAAAGATATAAATTCACCTCCGGCTATGCCGGAGGCTATTTTCTAATTTACTTTTCTTTCAACACTAATGTCGCCTTATAAATAAGCGCAAATTTGTTGCCACCAGGTTTTTGTAAATAAAAGGTCACGCTACTTTTGCCGTCATTTACAACAATCCTACCCCTCTTAGCTGATTCGTAGAAAAACTTACCTTGTGATTCGCCATCAAGAAATTTTTTAAATATTTCAAAGCCCTTCCTTCCGTCTTCAGTGCTCCCTACTAACATTTCGCCATAAAAAAAATTTTTTAAAGGCTGTATATCAACTTCTTCGTTACTTTCATTTACAACATTTTTGAACATAGCTTCTATAACCGATTTTTGATTATCATTCAATGTAAATGTTTGATTTTTCTCAGGTTTTTCCTCAGGCTTTTCATCAGACTTTTTCTTGGAATTGGATAAAAGATTGTAAAAAGAATATCTGCCTGTACACCACTTCGGTTCTTTACCCTGTTTTTTGCTAACGACCGCAGATACTTCGTTGTAAATTTCTGTCGCACCAACAACTGCACCCAACGCAGTTAAAATTTTCCCCGCGGTAGATAACGCACGAGTATCCGCCTTGCTTGCACCACTACAAGCCAGTGCACTTAACATTATAGCAGCGATCCTGCTCTTAGATCTATCCATAAAGATCTCCTCCTTAAAACAATATTTGAACTTCAGAAGCTATTTAAAAGCTTCTGATTCAATTATAACTACAAATTTTATTTTTGTCAAGACTTTTTCGCAAATTATTGCAAAAAAATAAAAATTAAACTTTTTTTGGAACTGAAAAATTAAGTTAAAATAACTTTCTCCGGCAGTGCCGGAGGAACATCTTATATTCGGAAACCCTATCCTCTCCGGCTATGCCGGAGGCTGCTTTTTAAATCAATCTTTCAAACAAAAGTTCCGGATTTTTTATTTTAAAATCGCCTTTTATTGATGATGGTTCCCATTTATATTTGTAAAACCCATCCTCCCCGGTTGTCGACCGGAAAGAAACCAAATTCTTCAAGGAAATTTATTACCTTTTTCAAATGAAAGCACTGTAGTTTCGAAGTTTGAAAGAAATTTACTGTTTATCTCCTGATTTAAAAAACACAGAAAAAATATAACCAAAAAATATTGCAGCGGCAATTCCTGAGGCACTTGATGACAGGCCTCCGGTTAAAACCCCAAACAGACCTTTGGTTTTAACATGTTCTTTTATTCCTTGCGCCATAACGTATCCGAACCCCGTAAGAGGTACCGTAGCTCCTGCTTTTGCGAATTTTACCAGTGGTTCATATACTCCGACGGCGGTTAATAATACCCCCGAAGTTACAAATAGAACTAATATCCTGGCGGGTGTGAGTTTTGTTTTATCTATTAAAATTTGTGCGATAACGCAAATGAGCCCGCCAACCCAAAACGAATTTACATAATCCATGATTTCTATTTGCATTTTTACTCCTTTTTTATCGTTCGAATTTATTTTTACCACTTTTGTGTTTTTTATTCTAAAGTCAAAAACACTTCGGCGATACCGGAGAAAATATTCTTTTTAATTTACTTCATAAAGATAATTCCCATTTTATAAAAAAAATCATGATATTGATAAATTTTGCCTATTTCGAAAGATCAAATGTTCTAGGGCCTGTTAACACGAAATAAGGAATCAAAAATGAAAGCGAAGTAAATGAAGAAAAGAAAAATAGAATCGAGTTTGTCATAGCGAGTAAAAATACGTCTAAAACGCTTAATTTTTCGAAAAAGACGTTCAACTTTGTTG
>JAFSLT010000068.1 GCA_017448285.1 Clostridia bacterium | reverse complement strand
TTTGGCGGACTTTTTTGCTTGGGAAACAGATGCGCTATTTTTTCGTACATTTCTTTTGTTATTTCCATTCCCTGATTATATCACCTTTTCGTTTGCTATTCTACTATTTCCTATTTCGTGTTAACAGGCCCTAATTAATCACATCAAACCGCAAATTACATATTATGTATTAACGGTCCTAAAGACCGCAAGAGAAAATTTTAGGAGGGTTTTTACTCATGTGCAACAACTTATTCGGCGGTAATTCTTGTTCAAATCTCATATGCTTACTCTTAATTATGTGCATGTGCGGATGTTGCAACAATTCGAATAACGGATGTGGAAATTGCGGAAGTTGCGGAACCTGCTAAAATTTTATTTTAGTATTCCAAAAAAAAATTTTTCTCCGGCTGTTTGCCGGAGAAAGTACTGAGAAAACATCACAAAAAAAGAAATTACAACAAACTTTTTCTTAGCAATTAGCTAAAAAAACGATGATAAAAATGCCCCTGCAAAAACATAAGCAAAAAGACTTTTTTCGTGGAACAAACATTAAATTTTTTATTTATACATTTTTTGCAGTGTATCGAACAAAAAAGTCTTGAAAAAATTATTTTTTTTGTTTACAATGACAACTGATGATTATTTGTGCATTATAAACATCATTTCCCATTTTTAATATATAAAAATATTCAATTTGACGATTTAATTAGTTAAACCAATCCTACATTCACTAATAAAATCTCGATAATCATCAAATGATTTCTTAGATAACGTGTTATGCTTTTCTACGTAAAGAGTGTATGAAAATAACTATTTATGTAAAATATGCACAGTTTTTCATAAATATGCATTATTCTGAAGAAATTTTAGAATAAATCATTTAAAAAATTCAGGGTGGCTGCGACTCCAATTGAACAAATATATCTGCGCAAGGCCTCGATACTTCCCAAAATCGATATCATGATTTTTAAAATATTTATCAATGACTTTTTTAATCCAAACATCAACAGGGAAACAATCGAACCTATGAAACCCATAAAGCATAGTGCATGCAGCAACTTTCGGCCCCACACCGTTAATTTTCTGCAAAGCACAAAGAGCATCGCTGGTATTCATAATTTTAATTTTTTCAAGGTCGACTTCCAGGTTAAAAATACGCCTTGCTGCATCAATAATATATTTGGAGCGAAAACCAGCCTTTATAGGCGATAAATCTTCCGTTTTAAGCTTAGCAATCACTTTATAATCCGGAAAAGAATAAAATCCATTCAATTTTTTACCAAAGTACTCACAAAAACGACTAATTATCAGCTTTATTCTGGAAATATTATTGTTTTGAGAAATAATAAACGAACAAAGAGCTTCCCAAGGATTTTGGTTCAAGATATGTATACCTCGATTTTCATCTGCAGCATTCATCAGAATCGAACCAAATTTTGAAAAATAAGGAGCTAATGCTTCGTAATCAAATTCCAAATCAAAATATGAACGCCAAAATTTTTTATTGCAAAGTTCAGATTCTATTTTCAAAAAATTATTTTCGATTTTTACTTTGGCTATGTATCCATTAACTACGCCAAACCAAGAGTCTAGCTTTTTATACCAACGGAAGCATTGCCCGCAATCTAGTGTTTTATCCAAATCAAATGATTTTTCGACTTTTAGATTAATAATCATGTTTAAATTTCAATTTTCTGAGAAGAATATAAATTATCAAACCTACATAAAGGAGAGATGAAAATGAACAACGAAGTAAAAAAAGGTGATATTTTCTTTGCCGATTTAAGTCCATCAGTAGGTTCCGAACAAAGCGGAACAAGACCTGTCTTGATAGTTCAAAACAATATAGGCAATAAATTCAGTCCAACGGTAATCGCAGCAGCAATAACAAGCCATCATAAAAATGACTTGCCAACCCATATTACAATTAAATCAGAGGAATGTCAAGGTTTAAAAAAGGATTCGGTAGTGCTGCTCGAACAGATAAGAACTCTTGATAAGCGCAGATTAAGATTTAAACTAGGTTCAATTAATCAAAACTTAATAAACCGCGTTGATAAAGCCTTAACCGTAAGCCTCGGTTTATCACTTTAAATTATAGTGAATATAGATATTTCCTCCGGCACCGCCGGAGAAAATGATGCAAATCCTTTATATTGCTACGTTGGATTTCTTTCGAAACTTAAAAATTAAAAAAGAAGTGTTCTCTCCGGCGGCGCCGGAGGATGTTTTTCTTATTTTTTTAACAGTACCAGTACATGACCCCTTAAGATGTAATTCGTTAAGTAATCTGCATAATATAAGTCAAGGCGTCGCAAAGTAGAGATATCTTTTCTGGCAATGCCGGAGATAAGTTTTAAGTTTTTTATAATATTAATCATAAATCAATTGGAGGTACAAATGCCTAAGTTTGCAGTTTTAGGAGCCGGAAGATGGGGCACACTTATTGCTTGGTATATTAATAAACTTGGTTATGATTTAATTTTATGGGGCAGAAAAAATTCGGAAAAGTTTAAAAATTTAATGCAAAACAGATGCAATTCTTCGGTGTGTTTTGGACCGGAAGTCAAAATAACTGATAATTTAGATTTGGCAATTTTGCAAGAATATATTATAATTTCAATAAATGCACAAAATTTTCGAAAGTTTTTATCTGATTTGCGTGAAAATAATTTTGATTTAAATAATAAAAAGATAATTTTATGTATGAAAGGGATTGAAGAATCTACGGGAAAGAGACTCAGCGAGATTTTTGGCGAATTTTTTCCTGAAAATAAAAATTTAGCCGTTTGGGTAGGGCCGGGGCATGTTAAAAGTCTTATGAGTGGAATCCCTACTTGCATGATTATAGATTCTGAAAACAATAAATTTAAGTCGGAATTATGCGAAATTTTATCAAGTAAACTTATAAAATGTTTTAAAGGCGATGATTTAATCGGCAGCGAAACTGGTGCGGCATGCAAAAATGTTCTGGGGATCGGTGCAGGAATTCTGGATGCTATGGATATGCAGGCTCTAAAGGGACCGCTGATGGCGCTGGGAAGCCGAGAAGTTTCGAAACTCATAGAATCTATGGGCGGAAAAAAAGAATCGGCGTTTGGACTTTGCCATTTGGGGGATTTTCAAGCAACGCTTTTTTCATATGAAAGCAATAACAGAAAATTCGGTGAATCTTTAATTACCGGCGAAAAAATTGATTTTATTGCCGAAGGAGTTGGAACTGCTAATGCTATTCATAATATTTGCAAAGATAAAAATTTGAATTTGCCTATTTGCGAAGAAATATATAAAATAATTCATAAAGAAACTTCGGCTGAAAATTCGATTGATTATCTTTTTTCGTTAAATTAAACTTCTTTTAAAACTAGAGAGTTTTTTAGAGCCTGTCTAAAATCTTAAATAGGTACAAATGTGGTCGGTTGCACGTCAATATTTATTATAATACTGCAAAAAAGCAATATGAATTCCAAGTTTTCAATTCTAATGATAAAAAAGCTTACAAGTACAATATATAGAATTGATAAAAATGGAGATCTACACCATTATCTCCGGCGTTGCCGGAGATAATGTTATCCTTAAATGCATTCAAGGCACTATATGAAAATTTCTCGGTTATTCCGAAAAAATCTTGTTTTTTTACAAAACTAAATAAAAAACATATTGACTTCTAAATACTAATCAGTCATAATAAAAATTCGGTGGCCGCCGTATTTTTAATTTAACTGACAATGGAGTACATATGAATTTTATTAAGTTGCTTAGCGTTGTTTTTGGTGTCGCTTCTTTATTACCTACGAACAAAACTTTTGCTGCGATGCTCGAAAGTACTTTAGAGCTTGGCAGTGGCAAATATCATATAACGAGTTCTATTGACAGCAGCAGTCGTTTGCATATTGATAAACCGGAGAAAAATGGTGGCAACCTTTGCATAAGAAAGCCTATTGATTGTTCAAACCAAGTTTTCGATATTGAAAAAAAAGAAGGGTTTTATAACATAAAATGTGATGCTTCGGGTAAAATGCTTGATGTTAAGGGCGCTTCAAAAAATGTTGGAGCAAATATACAACAGTATACTCCTAACGAAACAGACGCTCAGAATTGGATCATTATCAAATGGGAAGACGGAACTTATAGTTTAATTTCAGTTTGCAATAAACTAGTCATGGATGTAGATTCCGGTAAAAACAAAGAAGGAACAAACGTAAGATGTTGGGAGCTTAACGGGACAAATTCTCAAAAATTTTATTTTGAAAAAGTAGAATAACAAATCTTTTTTAAAATAATCTACATTTAAAAAATCGAAATCTCTCCGGCCGTCGGCCGGAGAGAAACTAAATTCTTCAAGGTAACATTATCTTTTTTAACTTAATTCTTAAGTTTCGAAAGAAAATGCCTCTTAGAAAATTAGTTTTTATCCAAATTTTCTTCAGCACTGCTATTTATTTGTCAACGTCAAAAACCGAAATATCCTGCAAAATTTTTTCCATTCCGCCATAGATGTCGCTTTCTATATTCAAAACCAAACTCATGTCGTGAACACTTGGTCTTAATAAGCACCAGCCTTTGCGGTCTTTTAGGTTAAAATTTAGCCGCACCCCCTCGGGCGTATTTTTATCCAAACTGCAGCCCAAAATTTTTTTGTAATTATCTTGAAAATTTTTTAAGTTTTTTTTGATTTGCTCACTATTTTCAAGTGGAATTCTTATTTCTTTAGTTTCTACGGCATCTTGAAAATCCGAAATTTCATCGGATAATTTTTTATTTTGTTTTTTTAATTTTGCAAGTTCTATTATAATTTTTGCCGCCAAATAAGCGCCGTCATCTTTAAAATTATTTTCTTCAAACGCTGCATGGCCCGAAGTTTCTATTGCTAAAAAACAAATTTTTTCGTCTGCATTCATATATTTTGCCGCACTTATAATATTTTGATATCCACGTCTTTCCCTGAACTGATATCCGCCATTTTTTTCGATAAAATTTTTTAAGTTATCAGAGGTCACGGAATCTGTTACTATAACCGAACCCGGATGTTCTTTTAAAACAAGTTTTGAAACCAGCGCAATAAGTTTACTTTTCGAAAAAGCTTCGCCGTTTTCGTCTATAAAAAAGCACCTGTCAACATCGGCGTCGAATATTATGCCTAAATCTGCCTTATTTTCAGTTACAAGAGCTTTTATATAATTTATGGGTCCAATTTTTTCAGGATTAGGCGCATGAACCGGGAAGTTCCCGTCAGGACTCAAAAGCGAACTCCCCGAAGTATCGGCGCCCAATTTTTTTAAAATATCAGCAAAAAAACCGCCGGCACCGTTTGAAGCATCTATAACTATTTTTAGCCCTTCGAGCGGCAATTTTTCGCTGAACTCTTTTTTTATCATATTTTTTAAAATATCGGCATATTTTTTCATAAAATCTATATTGCGCACTGTGCCTTGGGTGGAAAATTTTGGATAAAATTCGTTGGAAGCGATATTTAAAATTTCTTCGATATTACCCGGAGTAAAACCGCCACCTAAATCAAAAAACTTAAAGCCGTTGTATTCTTTTGGCTGATGACTTGCAGTTATTTCTACCGAAGCCGAACAAGACAGCATTTTAGGCGCCATAGACATAGCAGGAGTTGAACATAAACCGCAGTAATAAACGTTTGCGCCGGCTGATATAAGACCATTTATAAATATATCTCTAAGTCTTTCTCCCGAAAGTCTTGAATCATGCCCCACTGCAATAGTTTGATTTTTTATTTCGATATTCTTGTTTTTCTCTAAAAACTTCACAAATGCCATTGCAATACTTTTTACCGCATCGTTTGTAAGATTTATATTTTCGCCAAGCGCTATGCCTCTGATATCAGAGCCGCTTTTTAAATTTTTTAAGTTTTGCATATTAATCCTCTTTGATTTTTATATAATCTTTCATGTTTTCAAACTTTTTCCTGCCTATGCCGCTCACGTTCATTATTTCTTCTTTTGATAAAAATCCGCCGTTTTGCTCACGGTATTCTATTATTTTTTTTGCAGTGGCCTCCCCCACACCCGGAATTTTCTTCAAATCCTCGATTTTCGCAGAATTTATATTGATAGCGCCCAAAATTTTATTGTTTTCGCTTTCATTATCTTGAATAACAATTTCTTTTTTGATAATATTCGCGTTAGGAAGTGTCGGAATATAAAAAACATTATATATTATTATCAAAGAAGATAATAAGAGAAATATTGAAAATAAAATTTTTTCCGATTTATTAAGTTCCACAAAACTCTCATTAGGAAGTGTAAAAAATGAAAATTACCAAAGCAGTCATCCCTGCAGCAGGCCTCGGAACCCGCGTTCTGCCGGCAACAAAAGCTATGCCCAAAGAGATGTTCCCGATAGTCGACAAGCCGACAATACAATACATAGTAGAAGAAGCAGTAGCCTCAGGGATTACTGATATCTTGATTATAACAAATCGCGGAAAAGATATCATCGAAGACCACTTTGATAGGGTCCCAGAACTCGAAGAAGCACTTTTTAAGCAGAATAAAAACGAATTTTTGAAGTCAATCAAAGAAATTTCATATATGGCAAATATATATTTTATTCGCCAAAAAGAACCCAAAGGTCTTGGGCATGCTATATTGCAGTCAAAATCGTTTGTAGGGAACGAACCTTTTGCGGTTTTATACGGCGATGATGTAATAATTAGTAAAACTCCGGTTTGCAAGCATATGATTGATCTTTTTTATGAATTCAAAAAAGGTATTATCGGAGTCCAAAAAGTCCCCGAAGAATTAATTTTAAAATATAGTTCGATTAAAACTGAAAAAATTCGAGAAAGAGTTTTTAAATGCACTGATATGATAGAAAAACCTGAAAAAAATCAGATTATGTCGCTTTATGCGATACTCGGTAGGTGCATTTTAACCCCTGAGATATTTGAAATTTTAGAATCAACTCCGCCCGGCAGAGGCAACGAAATTCAGCTGACGGATGCTATGAAAAAACTTGCAAATAAGGAATCCATGATTGCCTACGAATTTGACGGTATAAGGCATGATATCGGCAGTAAAATCGGCGCTTTACGGGCCTCGATGCACGTTGCGATGAATCACCCGGAAATAAAAAATGATTTTAAAATTTTACTCAAAGAATTTTATGAAAATTTAAATAAAATTAACTAAAAAAGGCATTTTACAACATAAACAAATTTCTCTCCGGCGGCGCCGGAGAGAAAATTGCTTTTTACCGGCATTGCCATTAATTTTATCTTTATTAGTTATATTTAAACACCGAACAAATATACAAAGACTTATTAAAAATGAAGAAAAAACAATAAAAATAAATAAAAAATAACTTATGTTTTATATAATTTCTCTCCGGCGGCGCCGGAGAAAAATTTTTACACCTAAAATTGCTTTCTTCAAATGTATTTCAATTAGCATCCAAGTTATATTTAATCTCGAAAATGTTCTCTTTTTTGTTACCT
>JAFSLT010000067.1 GCA_017448285.1 Clostridia bacterium | reverse complement strand
TATCAATAACTGTATCCCCTAAAACCTCGTAACCGATTAAACCTGCACCTAAAATTGAACCACCTATAATTAACCCTTTGGTTAAATTGCTCATACTTTTAGACTTTTTTAGCGCTTTGGAATTATCAAATGTCGCCCCCCCCTACTGCCGTAACGGTTTGACCGGTTTTAACATTTTGAGCCGCTTGAGTTTTACCTCCAAAAATTGATGTGCATGCAAGCACCAATGCGATTTTATTTTTATTTTTCCCTAACTTTGACATGACAATCAACTCCTTAAATAACAATGTAAAATGCGTAGCGCCATATTTCGCAACTATCTTCAATTGTAGTCATTAATAATTAATTTGTCAAGCGAAATTCGCCAAAAAATAAAAAATTTTAAAATTTTTCCCGACGGCACCGGAGAATATTTCACTCTTTCAGTTTTTTATGAAAATAAATCGCAATCGGGTTCAAAGTTCAAAAGTTCTTTATCTTTTATATAATATTTTTCAATCATTTCAGTCTTCGCACGCGAAAGCTCCGAAATCGGCAGAATAGAAAGTATTTTCCAGCCTAAGTCAAGAGTATCTTCGATGCTCCTGTTTTCAGTTGATGCCTGATTTATAAAATATTTTTCAAAAAAATTACCAAATTTAAGATAAAGTTTATCATTTTCATTTAAATCATCTTCACCGATAACTGAAGCCAGCGAGCGCACCTCTTGCACTTTGGCATAAGAAGCAAAAAGCTGATCGGCCAAAATCGCATGGTCTTCGCGAGTAAATTTTTCACCAATTCCATCTTTCATCAAACGCGAAAGCGACGGTAAAATATCTATTGCAGGGTAAATCCCCTGGCGTTCCAGATTTTTTGACAAAACGATCTGCCCTTCGGTGATATACCCCGTAAGATCAGGTATCGGGTGAGTTATGTCGTCGCCCGGCATAGTCAGAATCGGGATTTGCGTAACCGAGCCTTTTTTGCCTTTAATCATACCTGCGCGTTCATAAATCGAAGAAAAATCGGAGTATAAATACCCAGGATAGCCTTTTCGACCCGGAATTTCGCCCTTCGAAGAACTAAACTCGCGCAAAGCCTCGGCATACGAAGTCATATCTGTCATAATTACCAAAACATGGTATCCGAGCTCGAAAGCTAAATATTCAGCCGCTGTGAGAGCAACTCGAGGGGTTAAAATCCGCTCTATAACAGGGTCGTTAGAAAGATTTAAAAACATAACAACTTTTTCAAGAACACCTGAATTTCTAAATTCTTTTTGAAAATACGAAGCTACGTCATTTTTAACACCCATCGCCGCAAAAACAACAGCAAAATTACTTTCTTCATCGCCAGTAATTTTTGCTTGTTTTACAATCTGAACGGCAAGTTCGCTGTGTTTTAGACCCGAACTTGAAAAAATAGGCAATTTTTGACCTCTGATAAGTGTAATTAAAGCGTCAATCGAAGATATCCCGGTGCATATATAATTCTGCGGATAAACTCTTGCAACAGGATTAATCGGCAAACCGTTTACGTCCATATATTTTTCAGCCGCAATTTCGCCGAGTCCATCAATCGGAATTCCCGCACCACTGAAAATTCTGCCTAAAATATCAGGAGAAAGTGCAAGTTCCATAGGCTTGCCGGTGAATCTTACTTGAGAATTAGAAAGCGAAATAAATCGTGTGCCCTCAAAAACCTGAATTATAGCTTTGTCGCCTTCTATTTGCGTAACACGTCCATGCCTAATAGCGCCGCTATCGAGATAAATCTCGACCATTTCATCATAAACAGCACCTCGAACTCCCTCAACTGCAATCAGCGAACCTTTAATTTCGGTAAGCCCCGAATATCTTAAAATCATTAAATCCCTCCCTGTTTTATAAATTAATTATGAAATTAATTTTTCAATTTGTTGATCAATTTTATTTATATATTCAGAAAATCTTTCTAAATTATCATTTGGCACTTCATATTTCATCTTAGTTAAATCCGCAAAAATTCCGGATTTGACTACTTTGGCAATCGGTATTGAAGCTGTAATTAAATTTTTAACTTTTTCGTATAAATAAATAATAACTCGCATCATTTCCTGCTGCTTTAGGAGCGGAACGAAAGTATCTTCTTTATGAAAAGCATTCTGCTGCAAAAAGCCGAATCTTATTAGTTTTGCGGTTTCTATCGACAATTTTTGATCATCAGGAAGAACATCTTCGCCGACGAGCTTTACTATTTCCATAAGACGTTCTTCCTCATGTAAAATTCCCACGATTTGTTTTCTTAATTTCGGAAAATCCGGTCCGACGTTTTTAATAAACCAAGGGTCTAAATCCGCAAAATATTCGCTGTAACTCATATTCCAGTTTACTGCCGGGTAATGCCTTGCATAAGCAAGATTTTTATCAAGCGCCCAAAAACACCGCGTAAAACGCTTTGTGTTCTGCGTTACGGGCTCCGAAAAATCAGCACCCTGAGGCGAAACCGCTCCAATAATAGTAATTGAACCCGTGGTACCTGATAAAGTGAGACTCCTGCCGGCTCTTTCGTAAAATTCCGAAAGTCTTGATACCAAATAAGCAGGAAAACCTTCTTCGGCCGGCATTTCTTCCAAGCGACCAGAAATTTCTCTCAAAGCTTCAGCCCAGCGCGAAGTCGAATCCGCCATCATTGCGACGTCATAACCCATGTCGCGGTAATATTCCGCTAAAGTTATACCGGTATAAATCGAAGCTTCACGCGCCGCAACCGGCATATTGGAAGTATTTGCAATAAAAATGGTACGTTCTGACATAGGTCTGCCGGTTTTTGGGTCGATAAGCTCTGAAAATTCTTCCAAAACCTGGGTCATCTCGTTACCACGTTCGCCACAACCAACGTAGACTATTATGTCGGCATCGCACCACTTGGCAAACTGATGCTGTGTCATAGTTTTTCCTGCACCAAAACCACCCGGCAGAACCGCCGAACCGCCTTTAGCAATCGGAAAAATCGAATCAATAACTCTTTGACCCGTTACAAGCGGGATATCAATTGGTAGCCTCTTGGCAATTTTTCTAGGGATTCTTATCGGCCATTTTTGGCAAAGCGTGATATCTTTTATGCCGCCCTCGGTTTCTAATCGCAAAACTATGTCGTTTATTTTATAACTCCCGCTGGGTTTAGCTTCTATCACTCTGCCATTAACTCCGACTGGAATCATAAACTTGTGTTCAATCGATTCAGTTTCTTTACAAATTGCATAAACTTGACCTTCGGTTAAAATTTGGTTTATTTTAGCAGTTATTTCAATATTCCATTCTTTTTCATCATCCAAAAAATTAACTGAACATCCCTTGGGAACAAATGAACCTGAAGTTTCTTTTATTTTTTTAAGCGGCCTTTGAATGCCATCAAAAATATCGCCAATTATTCCAGGCCCCAAAAGCGCGCTCATGGCAGAACCCGTGCCAACTACAGGCTCACCGGGAGTTAATCCGCCGGTTTCTTCATAAGATTGAATTACTGTTTCATCAGAATTTAACTTTATAACTTCGCCTATAAGCCTATCGTTACCAATGTAGACCATCTCGGACATTGAAAAAGCTTTTGACTTTTTAACAGTAATAACAGGACCATTTATGCCATATATAACTTCACTGTTCATAAAAAAACCTCGATTCACACCAACTTAGATATGCAATTTTCCAAAAACCACTTTTTTTGCTCCAAAATTCTGGTATCAAACGTAAAATCAAGCCAGCAATCATTCTTGCAGAATAAAATTCCACCGTCCTTTATCTTATCATCGGCAGCAACGTTATGCTTTGAAGTAATATTTGGAATCAAATCCGTTAAATTCAAATCTTTTTTTCGCAAAAAAATATTCAAATTATCACCTAAAACTTCTTCTGCCTTACAAACAGCACCTTCAATATATTCGCAATACTCCGGTGTTTTGGTAAAATTTTCTATCCGAATTTTACAATCATCAAATACTTTTTTCCAAATATCAGTTTTTAAATTATAAATTTTTTGCTTTGAACTTGTTCTGACTTTATAAACCTGCATCGCTATCTCGTTTTTTGCATTTGCTAGCTCAGACATCATGCGCAAGCGAGTACTTTCGAATATCTTGGTTTCTTCTTTTTTTAATCTTTCACTTTCGATTTGTTTAATTTCTTCCGCTAATTTTAATTTCTTTTTTTTTGCATATTTATCGATCGAATGAAGAAATCGACTTGCAGATTTTTCCGCCAAAATAAAACTCCTTAATTATAAATTTATACCAAGCGCATTTTTAAGATAACCACCTATGACTTCGCTGGCTGTTTTTTTACTGCCGTGTCTGTCAGAAATCTGAACTATTTGAGTGTGCCTTTTGGATTTTAAACTGTAAACAAGCTCACCGCAAAGCTCAACAAATTTTTCTGTTATCAATATAAGCCCAATTTTTTTATTTTCAAGTGCTTTATAAATTTCATCTTCAAATTCTTCTTTAGAATGCACAACGACTCCTGATACACCAATCAATCTAAACCCCATGGCCGTATCGGCGTTATCGCTTATAAGAAAAATTTGCATTAATTTGCTCCTACGAACATGTCAAGCTTGTTTAAAATAAATATTGCAATTAAAAATCCATATAAAACAATAGCCTCACCAAAAATTGCAAAAACCATCGATTTACCAAAAGTTTTTTCGTTTTCCGACATTGCAGCAATCGCCGCAGGAATAGCAGAAGCCAGAGCAATTCCGGCTGCTACTGCCGCCAAGCCTAAAGCAAGCGCCGCTGCGATTAATCCAATTGAAAATCCAATTGATTTATCACCCGAAATGGCATTTCCAGCACCCGAAGCCTCAGCCGCCATAACTAAATTTGATGCTTTATAAGCAAAAATTCCTGCCGAAACCAAAAAAGTTGAAATAACTTGCGATAAAAACAAAACTTTTTTATTTACTCTTTTTTTTGCAAAATATAAAGCCAAAAGCGCAGAAGCCACAATAAAAACAAATGGAATAAAACCTAATAAATCAGCCATAACTAAACCTCCTCCAATAATAAAGTCTGCCGTGTATTATATAACAAAAAATCAAAAATGCAACAAAAAAATTTAAGGGGCATTGCAAAAGTGAATAGATAATAATAATTCATATAAGATCATATCCATGTATGAATATAGCATCACAAAAGATTTATATTATTTTCTCCGGCGCCGCCGGAGAAAATATCTATCTTTTTTAGCAATAACATTTAAGGAGTGTAAAGGGACGTTGCTAAAAATGGATAGATTAATAATTCGTAGGAGATTATGTCCATGTATGAATATAGCAATACAAAGGACTTATATTATTTTCTTCGGTGCTGTTGTAGAATATCTATTTTATTTTTGTAATTCCTTGAAAAAATTTGATAAAATTTAATTATCATTCATGCCAAACATAGAAATTTTTGATTCAATATTAACATTATATTTTATATTTGGTAAAACTTGAGTTTTCCAATCGTTTTCTATCGATTTAAAATATTTTGGGTTGTTATTTCTCAAAATTTTTCCGAACTTAAATAAATCGCAGCTTTCTTTGATAGTTTCGCTTATTACTTTTTCGCACAATAATTTTAGATTATTATTTAAATTTTTTTTTATATTATTTTCCATTAATTCTATATTTTTGAAATTCTGTTCATTTTCAAATAAATTTGCATTTAATTTTACAGATATATCAAATCCCGGCAGATTATTTTCGCTGTTTAATCTGACTTTTATCTTTGATTTTGGATTTTCAATTTTACAAGAAATTAAATTTTTATCGCAATCAAAAACATAAATTCCGGGTTTAGGACTGTTTTTTAGTATTTGAATGGCAATACTGTCGTTTTTATCCATAATTTTTATTAATTTATCATAATTAAAAACAGCAACAATTTCGCATTTTATCAAGTTTTGCGAATTTTTTTCTAAAAACATCAAGTAGGCATCCGAAATCGGCGTCTTAACTTCTTTTTCAAAATCAAGAATATTAGTATCAGATTTTTCATCAACCAAATCCCGTATTTCGGAAGCTTTTACTATTTTATCATCCGAAAAAGTTTTTAAAAAATCTCCCGCATTATTTTTGGCGACCCTGAGCTTTACTGACGGTCGATTTTCATAATATCTCGAAAAAAAATCGATAATTTTAATAAGCCCATTTTTAGCCAAATCTTCGCTGAATATTATAATTTTATTTTGAGAGTAAAGCGGCGTAAGGCCTGTAATTTTTTTTAAATTTTCAAGCGCTTCGCTAATACTAATGCCTGATGATTCTATAACTCGGGTTCTAGGTTCGTTTTTGTCTTCGGGATTTTTAAAATCATAAGCCTGAACTGTTAATTTATAGTTTTTATCTTCAAAATCGATGGCTATGCCTTGAATCATCAGTTTTTCGTGCAGTTCGCTTTGTTTTTTTATGCCGAAAAATAAAAACATCACCGGTAGAATGAAAATTAACAATAAATTTAAATTTTGAAAATTCAGTTTAGATTTTTCTGGTTTCAAATCTCAGGCTCCTGTTTAAATTTAAATATTTTTTTGATAATTAATAAAATCAAAGGAACCAAGAAAGCCGTAAAAATAGTCATGAAAAATAAAAATCTCGTGTCAAAAATTCCGGAAATTATATTTGAAATTTTTGTGAACATATTCGTTATTATTAATATAATTCCCAGTAAAAATATAATTATTTTATTGCTGTGTCTTCCAAAAGATTTTCTAAGGCACTCCGAAGATAGATTTAAAAATAAAGATAATTTCAAAAATATTCCGGCAGTCCAAAGCCCTAAATATAACGAATCTAAATTTTCAAACTTGCTGATTTTTGCGGCGCTTGTCGCGGTATATATCGGAAAAAGTTTTACGTTTGATAGTTCACCCAAAACGCCGGTTACCAAAAAAATCATGCTGGACATCAAGAAAAAAACTAAAAAATTCCAAGTTATTATGCCTTTTTTGATGTTTCCAAAGCACATCGGCAGCAGCATTCCCATTGCCGGTATGCACGACATTCTTGAAAGCATAAAAAATGCTCCCTCTGTTAAAGAGCTGTATCCGTCGTAAAAAAACGGCCTGAAATTTGTAAAATCTATTAATTTAAAAAGCGATATATAAATCATAATCAGCAGGAAAAATGTTAAAAAAAGTATTATTGCACCGGCTCTTGCGATTGCGTTTATGCCTTTTGCGGCCGAGTAACATGCAAAAATTATTATGCTTGTTAATAAAACTAAAAACGAAATCGGCGGATTTATCACGCTTTCAATAAAAATTTTAAAATTTGATAAAGTATAAGTGCAAGAGAGTAAAAAATAAAATGCATAAATTACCGAAATTATTTTTCCGAATTTCCCTAAAATTTGCTCATTTATATCTACGATATCTAGATTTTTGTTATCTGAATTTTTGTTATTTTTAAAAAGCATCATCATAGGAATTATTAAAATAAACGTAATAAAAAATACTAGTAGCGAAGAAATTACGCAGTCCCAGATATTATGATTATTTATCGACGAAGAGCCGAAAGTCAAACTGATAACAAGCCTGTTTATCATAAAAAGAGTAATTAATTGCGGGACTGAAATTATTTTTTGATTCAAAACCTACTCCTATTAGTTAAAGAATTATATTTTCCGGCGCTGCCGGAAAAAGAAAGGACATTGCGAGACTGAAATTATTTTTTGATTCACATTTACTCCTGAACAAAAATGAAATTACGTGTTATTCTCTGGCGTCTCCGAGAAAAGCGTTAATACACAGATCCCGGCATATTTTGAATTTTATTTTTGTTTTTCGAAAGCGTCTTCCAACTAGTTCTGATTATTGAATCTCGCATTCCAAACAAACCAAACGGCGAAATCGGCGAAGTAAATGGCACGCCAAAATTCGATTTTGAACATAAATTAACTAAAATAACCGCAAATAATATCATAATTCCCCAAAGTCCTAAAGTTCCGCCGGCAATTATGAACAAAAGACGCAAAAGCGCAATCGGTTCGTATAAATTTGGAATCACAAAAGTTGAGATTGCCGTGAGTGCTACTACCATTATGGTCGGCGCTCCTATGAGCCCGGCATTAACTGCCGCATCGCCAACGACAAGACCGCCTACGATACTCACGGCATGCCCTAAATTTTGCGGCAATCTCAATCCTGATTCACGCAAAATTTCGTACAAAAAATGAATAATCAGAGTTTCCATCATAAGTGAAAATGGTGTAGAGCCAGTTGCAAGCGAGATTTTATTTAAAAGCTCACCCGGAATTAGTTCAGGATTAAAAGTCGCAAACCCAACATAAAATCCCGGCAGCAAAATTGCTATAAAAAACGCTATTATTTTAAAAATTCGATTTAGACTTGCAAAATAAGGCTTCATCGCGTAATCATCGATATTATGAAAATATTCTATGAATAAATAAGGCACTATTAATGCCGTAGGAGAACCATCGACGAGCACTGCAACACGCCCTTCTACGATTTTTCCGCAAACTGAATCCGGGCGCTCTGAAAGTCCGACGCTGCTAAAAAGCGATAAATCGCCTTCTTCTTCAAGATACGGCGAAATGCAGCCCGAAGTCATAATCGATTTTATATCGCATTTTTTAAGTCTTTTTTTTATTTCATCGATAATTTCAGGTTCGACTCGGTCATTCATATAGCAAATTGATACATAAGTCCTTGTGGTGCTACCAAGCTGCATAGTTTCGAATTTTAGTTTTGGGTTCGCTATTCGGCGCCTAATTAAAGCCATATTAAATCTTAAAACTTCAACAAAGCCTTCACGTGAGCCGCGCTGTGATTTTTCGGAAGTAGGCTCTGAAATTGAACGAACTTCAAAGCCCTGAACGCCAAACACTAAAATCGAATTTTGACCGTCGAGTGCTAAAATGGCGCAGCCGATGAGCGCCATATTTAATGCATCTTCGTAATAAAAAACTTCCAATTGGTCAGGGAAAGCCGAAATCTTATCCCGAATTTCGCTGTATAATTCTTTTGGATTTGAAATTTGAGGCTTAAAATTTACAATCGTTTTTATAATATCGTTTGTAATATCTTTGTTTATCATGCCGTCAACGCTAATAATCGCGGCATCTGAATTAAATATTTTAATTTTTCTTATTATTAAATCAGCGCCGCCATCAAATTCTTTTTGAAAAAACTCTATGGTTTTTTCGAGCGACTCTTCTATTTTTTTTTTGGGTTTTGGAGTATTTTGTTTTTTTTCAGTTTTAAAAAAGAATTTTCTGATATCCTTGAACATATTCCCCCGACAATTTTGAAATACAAAACTATAAGATGTATTATGTCAATTATGCGGCGATTAATTCACAGGTTGCTTATAAGTGAGGTGTTGTATATGAAAGAAATTAAATTAAAAGAGCTGGTAAGATTTACAGGTGCTAAGCTATTATCGAATTGCGATGGTTTTAATTTTAACGATACAGATATCACAAACGATTTAGTTCACCGTTTTGGGCTGGAACTTATCGGAATAAAATCTAAAATGGGCAAAGGTTGTATCTTGGTTATGGGAAATTCTGAGCAATATTTTTTAAATACACTTTTGCCATCTGAAAAGCGTGAAGTTTTTGAAGGTATATTTTCACGAAAATTTGCAGCACTTTTTGTAACAGATGGTTTAAAGCCTGACCCCGCAATTTTTAAATTTGCGAATAAGTATTGTGTACCAATTTTTTCTGTAAATGATAGCGCGGCACCTTTTATTTCTTTGCTTACCAATTTTTTGGAAGAAAAATTGGAGCCCACCATAACAAGACCTGCCGGATTTTTAAGCATTCATGGTGAAGGTATTCTCTTAATGGGTGAAAGCGGGATAGGGAAGAGTGAGGTGGCTCTTGAACTTATTCACAGGGGGCACAAATTTATAAGCGATGACTTGACTGAAATACAAAAAAATTCGTTAAATTCGCTTATCGGATTTTCGCCGAGCAACATAAGTAAATTTATCGAAGTTCGCGGCGTGGGAATAATAAACGTCCAGCACCTTTTTGGAGTTAATGCCATCAAAAATTTTGAAACTATTGATATGGTTGTTAATTTTGAAATTTGGAATGAAGATAAAACCTACGAAAGAATGGGCATGAGTGAAAATTATGCAAAAATTTTAGGTGTTGAGATTCCTTATATTTCAATCCCCGTAAAACCCGGAAAAAATCTAGCTGTGATTGTTGAAGTAGCCGCTATGAATAATAGGTTAAAAAAGCAAGGAATTGATTCATATTATGAATTAATGAGCAAAGTTTCTAACCAAAAAAGTTCTGAAATGCAAGAAAGAGAAAGAAAGTTAATTTTTACTTGGTAACAAATAATTTGAAAGGAGTTTATTATGAAGCTTATAGCAGATACGCATTGTCATACAGTAGCATCAACTCATGCATACAGCACGATACTCGAAAATGTTGCCGCAGCGAAAGAAAAGGGATTAAAATACATTGCTGTGACTGACCATACGGGAGTGATGCCGGGAGCTCCGGGATGTTGGTATTTTCAGAATTTGATGGTAGTACCGCGTGAAATCGATGGGGTTAAAATTTTAAAGGGCATTGAAAGTAATGTTCTGGGACCAAGTGGCAGGATTGATATTCCGGAATTTAACGAAAGAGGCGGTCTTGACTGGGTTATAGCTTCAATTCACGAAATCGCCTGGTCGGGAGCCAAAACTCTTGAAAACTGCACAAAAGCTTGGCTGAATGTTGCTAAAAATCCGGTCGTAAATGTGATAGGTCACAGTGGCCTTGTTAATTTTAAGTATGATTACGAGCAAGTTATACCAATTTTTAAAGAAAATCATAAATTAATTGAAATAAATGCGAGTTCGTTTGTAATCCGTAGAGGCTGCTATGACAATTGCAAAAAAATTGCCGAAATTTGCAAAAAATGTGAAGCGCCGGTAATTGTAAACTCTGATTGCCATTTTGCAGCGGATGTTGGGCGTTTTGACCCGGCTATAAAACTACTTGAAGAAATTAATTTTCCGGAAAATTTGATCATAAACTCAAACATAGATTCTTTTGAAAGTTACTTAAAAAATTATACCGGTTTTTTCAAATAGGAGATTTTTATTGAATTATTCTTTATTTATTAACTATTTTAAAACTTTAAACTGTAAAATTTTGGAAAATGAACCGATGTTTAAACATACAAGTTTTAAAATTGGCGGTCCGGCTGATTTGTTTGCCGAAGTTTACAGTCTGGAAAGTTTAAAAAAAATCTTGACTTTTTTAAATAAAGAAAAAATAAAATATTTTTTAATAGGCAACGGTTCTAATTTGTTGGTTGATGATAAAGGATATAGAGGTATAATTTTAAATTTAAAAGGTGATTTTGAAAAAATAAAGATTGAAAACGATATTTTAGAGTGCGGCGCGGGCGCTAAGCTTGTTTCTGCTTGCAAATTGGCTTTGTCGCACTCTATGAGTGGGCTTGAGTTTGCTTATGGCATTCCCGGCTCCTGTGGAGGGGCCGTTTTTATGAACGCAGGCGCTTATGGCGGCGAGATGAAAGATGTTGTTTTAAAAGTTATTTGCGTGGATAAAAATGGCTCTTTGCATAGTTTTTCAAATAAAGAATGTAAATTTTCATACAGAAATAGCATTTTTAAAAGCCAAAATTTTATTATAACGTCTATTTTTATCAAACTCTATAAAGATAATTATGAAAAAATTAAAGCTAAAATGGATGATTTAATGCTCAGGCGTAAAACTAAGCAGCCTTTGGAGTACCCGAGTGCAGGCAGTTTTTTTAAAAGACCTAAAAAGGGATATGCTTCGGCTTTGATTGAGGAGTGCGGCTTAAAGGGCTTGCAAATTGGCGGGGCGGCGGTTTCTCAAAAACATGCCGGATTCATCGTGAATTTAGGCGGCGCTACGTTTGAAGATGTAAAAAAATTGCAACTTGAAGTTACTTCTCAAGTTGCAAAGAAAACTAATATAAAACTCGAACCCGAAGTTGTGGAGATTTAGTGTAAAATTTAGACATATTTCGCTTCGGCGCTACCAGAGAGTACTGGAAATTCGGTTACAATAAATCATTTCTATACTCTTATTGTTGATTCTTATCTTTGTTACCTGAAAAAAAATTTATTAAAGCACCACCAGTGCAATCCCACACATTTTTGGCTCCACTTATAATTCCCCAATCTTTTTTTTGTTCTTTATTTTCTTCAGCTTTTTGTTCGTTATCTTCGATTATTTTTTTTTCTTCAATTGTCGGCACTATCACCGGTTCTTTTTCCCACGAACATGGCGAATAAAAACTCACACTGACAGGTTTATCACCATTTTGTTTTTCAAAATCTAATCTTATTTCTAAAATTCCGTTTTTTTCTTTATTATTTTTTGCTACTACTACAGAAGCTACCATATCTTTAGTTTTGCTAACATCATTTATATTTTCATCTTTAAATGAATGAAATAAAAACTTGATTTTAGCGTTGCCAAAGTTTGTGGCACCAAAATTTCGTTTTAAACCATAAATAAAATTAAAAATTGGATGAAGTTTATTTTCGTTAATCTCTTTATCGTCAAAATTTTCTATTTTAGTGTTTTCATCACATATGGTTTTCCACATTTCAACAAGATTTGAATAAGGATAACTCCCAGGAATACCTATGTAGTTTTTTCCCGATGTTAGATTTCTCGTAATTACACACAAATCACTAGCCTCTTTTTTTTCACCGCTGATGATAAATTTGGGTTTAATTTTACTAAATATATCTTTTATACTTTTGCCTTTATCATCTTTCAAAACATCAATCTCATTTTTTTCTAGTGTTTCTGTACCTTTTCCGAAAAATGCAAGTATTCTACTATTTGCTTCTTCGTCTTTTATTTCGTATTTGGAAATTCCATTTTTGTTTATAGCCTTTATACCCTTGTTTGACCAAAGAGGATGAGCCCAAGGATGCCCCTGCGAACCATAATATTCGTTTAACCCAAAACCACCAGCGGCGATTAGCAGTACGGTTACCGGCAAAGAAGCGCCCAAAAGTGTCTTAGCACCGCTGTTACCACTGCTTTTGTAAATTACCGTTGGTGATACTTGCACCGCGCTCGATGCCGAACATGAAAAATTTAAAGCTGCTAAAAACGAACCAATCTTTAAATATTTTCTTTTAAAATTTTTCCTCATAATGATTACCTCCTAAAGTGTATTTTTATTATAACAAAAATTTTCTGATATATCAAGCATTTTTTCAAAATTTTTGCTTTATATTTTTAATTCTATCATATGTTATAAATAAAGTCAAGCATTTTTGAGCTGATATTTTAAAAAATATTCTCTCCGGTCTTGCCGAAAAATATACTTAAATTTTTGACTTATTATATGATTTTTTTTGCTAATTCTTCGAAAATATGCTTGACAAACTTTTTTGTTTGAGTTATAATGAATGGTGCGTGTAGATAATGCACGTGTGCAGCGCGTTTTTACGTGCTTGGTACTTAATTTATTTTATTTTTTTAAGGAGTGTTTTTTATGGTTATGAGTAAAGTCTCTAAAACTGTTATAGCAAGCTTTTTGTGCCTTTTATTTAATGCCGGTGGCAATGTTACCAATGCGATGGAAAGTACTAACATGGGCATGGGGACGGAAGATATTTTTATTAATAATAAAAATAATGAGTTCGATTTCAATATTAATAATAAGGAGGACCAATTCAAATTTAAAATTAATGAAATAAAAACTAAAGATGAAGAAAAAAAGGATGAAGAAAAAAAGGATGAAGAAAAAAAGGATGATGACGGTAAGAAAACTCCAGATGGAGAAAAAAGTGTTTGGCGTTGGTTGCTCCCTGTAATGACCGGCGTAGGCGGTGCGGCTATTGGTATTGTAGTAGGTAAATTTGTTCTTTAAGATTCAAAATAAATTATTTGTTTAAAGCTGCTATAGTTAAAGAAAAAACTCTAAATATGTCAAGCGTTTTGAAAAACTGCTTGGCATATTCTTAGTTAAAGCTAGTTTATAACAAACATTTTAAAAACAGGAGATAAACGTTCTCTCCGGCTGTGCCGGAGAAATTTAGGTTTATTAATAAACTCACGGCATGAGCGAAGGAAATATAAAACCATAACTATATAAAAACAGATTTTTTAAGTGATTTTGTGCTCAAACACTTAGAAATATAATATTCGCCTATTTGCAAACTTTTTTCTTTTTCGTTAACAAGAATATGTTCGTTATAAGCATTTAGAGTATTCGGATGAATGATTTTATTATTATGCGAAAGTTCTTGGATGGTATCGGAAAGCCCTGCAAAAACTGCATCATTTAAATTAAATGACGCCAGCGCGCGCAGCTTATCCACACCACCAAAGCATCTATCTTCCGATATAAAATCTGCCAAATAAACAATTTTTTCAAGTTTACTCATTCCGGCCCTTGCGGTAGTGTGAAATCTTATTGCGTTAAAAATATCCATATCGGGTATTTTTAAAATAATATTAACAAAACACGCGCCGGTTATGGAATGAAAAAGTTTTTTTGAACTATATTCATAGCTTGTAACACCGATATTATAATTATGCAAAAATGCCATATGTTCATGAACTTTCCATTCCTTAGTAATATCATGCAGCATTCCTGCAATAACTGCCTTTTCTTCATTTGCGTCATATTTAAATGCAAGCCACCTTGCGGCTCTGGCAACATTTACGGAATGTCTGAATCTTTTTTCTGTCAATCTTTCTCTTATAAATTTTTCAAAAGGAAACATTTTTATCACCTTTCTTTACAAATCATTTTTTTTTGCCTTATATCATCTCCGAAAAATCTTATCGGAATAAAATTACCTATTATTCTTGAAACTATTCTTTCATCATATTTATCTTCAAGTTTGCTGAGTTTAAGATTAGTGTTGAGTATTGTAGGCAATTTTTTCATAACACGAGTATTAAGGATATTATAAATTACCGAAACACTAAAAGGGTTTATAAACTCGGTGCCCAAATCGTCCAGAATTAAGCAATCATAAACCATTACTTCGTTTTTTAATGGAGTAAATTCGGTTTTATTAAAAAATTTTTCTTCTTCCATAAACTGAATTAAATTTGGCAGCGAAAAATAAAGAACATTAAAATTTTTATTTGCTAAAACATTGGCAATCGACGCCGAAATATGAGTTTTTCCAAGCCCTGTCTTGCCGGTTATGAATAAATTTGGAGAATTTATTGAAAAATTATTTGCATAGCTCACGCAATATTCAAACGTTTCGCGCATTTTTTCTCTAATCGAACGTTTAGAACCCGTGATTATTTCATTTGAATAAAAATTAATATCAAAGTTATGAAAGCTAAAATCTTTTATCGGCAAATATTTATTCAATATCTCGAGTTTATTATTTTTTATCACATTTTCAAAACATTTGCAAGTTTTGCCGTTTAAAATGCCGCTGCCGCCGCAAAGCATGCATTTATTTTTTACTGTATAATATTTTTCATAAAAAGTTTTTTTGCTTATAAGATAATTAATTTTTTTTATTAATTCATCTCTTTGATAATTTATCTTATTGAGCTTCATTTTGGCAAGTTTAATCGAAAGTTTGCTGATTTCAGTAAGATAATTTTCAAATTCCTGATTTTTTTCAATAAATTCGAGTTTTTTTTTATATTCTAAACTTTTGGAGCGAAAAAGGCTGCCAAGTATAATTTTTTTATCCAAAATACCTACTTCCCTTTTTTATTATAACAAATGCAATTGAAAAAAACAATGTAATTTTTTTGCAAAAGTTAAAATCTTCTCCGGCACTGCCGGAAAGAATTTTCGGAAGAGTTCTACTTTTTCAGAAAAAATTATTGTTTATATTGCATATTTTTTTTCATTATGATATCATATTTTTTACAATATTCGCAAGGGAGGTGAGTAAGTTCAATAGCCCCTAATTGGGGGAAATTTTGAAAATCAAAAATTTTGTGAGGTGAATTTATATGGAAAAAAATATTGAAAATAACACAGAAAATAAATTTGGTAACTTTTTAAATTTTATGAAAAAATTTTTGGCAATGTCGTTTTTCTGCGCAATTGCAGCATTCGGCTTTGGGGCTTTAAATGCTCGGGCAGAAATTTCTAAAGATGTTGCAAATAATTATACTGATGTAACTGATAAATACTCTGCTACCAACCAACCGATAAGTAGCATAAACAAAACTGATACTGCGACTTTAGAAAAATATACGGAAAAAGAAGGTGTACTTTATTATGTTGATGGAGGCGCAACTGCTTATGCGCTGAAGCGTAAAGACCCTGGTAATATCGAAACACCAGCAGATGGCAAATTAGAAATTTCAGCAAATGATGAAATTATGTTTAATGCGTCCACAAAAGAAAAAGTAACCAAAATCCACACGAAACTAATAGACGATGGTGTTACGGATTTAACGATTAAGGGGTATGATGGTAACGTAACTCCGGTTACTAACGACAATAGTGGTAACGTAGTTGCTATTAGTGACAGTACAAAAGTTACAAACAAACTTAAGAGCTTGACTGTAAAAACATCAGATGGAAAAGGTGTTGGAGCAAATAAATTAGCAGTAGCACAAACAGCTTTTAAAAGTGTAGTAAAAGATGAAGATAATATTACAACTCCGCACAATTATAAAATTTCAAAAAATAGTGTTACCATTGATGAAAGCAAGGCAGGCAAAGATGATAAAATCTTAGATGAACTTGGTAATAAAATAAAAGTTACAGACTCAGATGATAAAGAAATTAAGGGTAATTGGACGGAACTTAAATCGATAACTGGAACTAGTAAATATAATGCAACTTTTAAACCTACAGCAAATGATCTCGAACCAGAAATTTTTGAAATAACTATTACTACTGGAACACCTGCCAAAGCTGAAAAAACCGATGCAACAGTAGAATACGAAGCTGGCAAAACAACCTGGGGGGAACTACTTGCAAAAGTTCAAGTTAACACAAGCAAAGATAAAGGCGCCACAGGTACCTGGAGTGTACAAGCCGGAAATTTAGGTGGCCCGGTAATAAAATACAGCGGAACAGGTAGTTTAGAATCTGTTAAAATGGAATCGGAATTAACCGAAGCAGTATTAACTTATACTGCAGGCGAAAACGACGCATTTGCAGATTCGTCAAGTAGTATAACGATTAAGCTAACGGATATATCTAAAAACTTGGAAGAAAAATTCGGTAAGCAAACAACTTTTGGTGATTATACGTTCTATGTTAATGAAAAAACAGGCGAAACCAGCACAATTTTAAGCAAAAATGGGGCTTCCTTGCTGCGCGAAGAATCTCATGGTACAGCAGCATGGTATGGATTTGATAACTCCGAAGGCGCTTTGCCCGAAGGCTCTGTAGTATCAGTCAAATGGTATGGAAAAGAAGATGCAGGATATAGTGAAAAACTTGAAAAAGCTACAAAAGGAATACAATCTTTGGGAATTGTTGCCGAAGACGACAAAGTTTGGGTTTTTGAACTTAATGCTTACAAAAAGGTAACAGATGACAACGGTGCAGTTGATTATGAAAAAGTAAGCAATTTTGGTGGCAAAACATTGAAAGTGTATATCGAACTCGGCGATGACTGGAATATGAATGATGTAAGTGCTATCTATATTGACGAAAACAATAAAGTCACCACATGGAATAAATTCCTTGACATGGAAGTAAAAGAGATAAACGGTGTGTACAGACGTTTTGCTGTTTTAAAACTTAAACATTTTTCGCCGCATATTGTCTATGACGAAAAAACAGCAAAAGATATTATGGATAAGTTAACTCAAGCAGGCGAAGAAGCGAAAGCAAATTATATGAAAAATTTACCAGAAGGTGCGGCGGCTCCAACTAAAGATGAATTAGATAAAATTGCTGCAGATGCAATAACTAAAGCATATGAAGAATTATCCCAAGAAGAAAAAGAACAACTTGAAGAATATATGAAAAAAATGTTTGGGTTCGAAGAAGCTGCACCTCCAGCAGACACAAATAAAGACAGCTCAGGTACGACAGACGGCAATACTTCTGGCACTTCAAACAAATCAAGCGGTTCAAACAAATCAAGCAGTTCAACCTCTTCAACTACGAAAACCGGCAAAAACGAAACTTTATCAGCGTTATTATTTTTACTTTGCAGCGGCGGAACTTTATCCTTAAACTTAGCCATGAGAAAAAAATATTTTAATGCTTAAAAAAGCTCCTCCGGCATTGCTGGAGGTTATTTTTTTATAAATATTAAAATTACAATATAATTTTCCAAAATTAATGGTATATGAAATATGAAAGAATAAAGGAAATAAAAGAAGAGAAATTCAGAAGATTAACAGGAATAAAAAGGAAAATATTTGAGAAAGTGAGTCTGTCTAAAATCTTTTAATTAAAATAGAAATTAAAGAGAGAAGTATAAAAGATAAACTGGATAAAAGAAGACGTTTTTCTAATTCGGGAAATCTTTTGGTAAATTTCTTCACTACAAGTTATCCGAGCACACAAAAATTCTGCGCAGATGCTGGTATAGTGGAACATCTGTGTCTAATTTGAAAGAAAAATTAGGACTTTATGTAGATATTTCAGAAAAAATCAAGCCTTATCAATGGGAAAAACTTCCCTGGCGTTGGGTTGTTGAACGTACTTTTTCTTGGCTCAATAATTTTAGAAGACTCTCTATTTTCCGTCTCTTCGTCGGAATCTATGGTTATTATTTCTCACTTACACACTTTGTTAAAACGTTTATGAATACGGGTTCTTAAGCTGCAAATACATTTAAAACTTGGAGCTACTGATCCGAATCGAACGGACGACCTGCTCATTACGAGTGAGCTGCTCTGCCTGCTGAGCTACAGTAGCACTGGTTTTAATTTTAGCACCTAACTTAAAAAAATTCAATGGAAATTACACGGTATTGCTAAAAATGAATAGAAATAATAGATTTATAGAAGATTATCTTTAATTTATGAATATAGTTTATAAAATATTTACATCATTTCCTCCTTTAGAATATAACCATAAAAATTTTAATTTCATGGCGAAAAAAGAAAGAATAAAATTAGTAAAAAAATTTTTTTCCGGCATTGCCGTAGAAGCAGCTGTTCAATTTTTTCAATTTCAATCACTAGTTTCGAAAAAATCTATTGACAAATTTTTGTTTTGAGTTATCATTTAAACATTCAGCGCATTAAAATGAAAGTGAGGAGTAAATTATGGCTATTGTACCTAAAAGAAAGACTTCGAAATCAAGAAGAGATAAGCGCAGGTCAAGTGTTTGGAAGCTAAAATCGCCCACTTTGAGAGTGTGTGACCATTGCGGTATGTATCACTTATATCACAGGGCCTGCATCCATTGTGGGTATTATCGCGGAAGGCAAGTTATAATAAAAAAAGAAGCGTAGTTAATGTTAAAAAATATTAATTTGTTGCCTGTAGTATCTATAGTTGGTAGAGCAAATGTTGGAAAATCAACTTTGTTCAATAAGCTTGTGGGCAAACGAATTTCGATCGTTCATGATTCGCTCGGTGTAACGCGTGACAGGGTTTATGGTGAATTTGAATGGAACAAAAGAAAATTTAATCTCATCGATACCGGTGGATTGGAATTTAATTCAAGAGATTTTATTAAATCTATGATTGAAAAACAGGTTAATTTTGCCGTAAGTTCTTCGGATGTTGTTTTGTTCGTTGTGGATTCTAAAGCAGGTTTAATCGAACTTGACTGTGACATTGCATTTATGCTGAGAAAAGAAAATAAACCGGTAATAGTTTGTGTGAATAAAGTTGACAAACCAGATGATTCTTTGGCAGTTTCTGAATTTTATTCGCTGGGATTTTCAGATGTAGTTCCTGTTTCGTCCGTTCATGGGCACGGAACCGGTGATTTGCTCGATTTAATTTGCAAAAAAGTGCCGTTTAAATTTCATGAAGATTTTAAAAATTATATTAAAATTGCGGTTTTGGGCAAACCTAATGTCGGTAAATCATCGATAGTTAATAAAATTTGCGGACAAGAAAGATCAATAGTTGCGGATTTTTCCGGTACTACAAGAGATTCTATTGATACATTTTTGGAAAATAACGGTAAAAATTACTTGATAGTTGACACGGCGGGAATAAGACGGGGTCGCAGTATAAAATCTGATGTTGAAAAATACAGCGTTTTTAGAGCCTTGGATGCCGCTGAGCGCAGTGACGTTTGCCTTGTGGTTATAGATGCTTCGGACGATATAACGGCTCAGGATTCTAAAATTGCGGGTATTTCGAAAAAATATAGCAAAGCGTGCATAATTTTAGTTAATAAATGGGATAAACTTGAGCCGAATTCTCAAAATGTTTTGAAAATTCAGGATAAAATCAAAGAATGTTTCAAATTTTTGCATTATGCTCCGGTTATTTATATTTCGGCAAAAACTGGTAGAAATTTTGATAAAATTTTTAATGTTATAGATAAAATTTACAAAGAATTTTCTCGCAGAGTTTCAACCGGACTTTTAAATTCATTTCTTAAAGATATTACTTTGCATACTCCGCCGCCAAATATCAAAGGTAAACAATTGAAAATTTATTATATAACTCAAACCGGGATTTGTCCTCCAACTTTTGTGTTTTTTGTTAATAAATCACACCTTTTCCATTTTTCCTATCAGCGTTATATTGAAAATCGGCTGCGTGAATCATTTGGATTTGATGGGACTCCGATTAGGTTTATTATAAGGCAAAAGGGAGAAATTTTGGATGAAAAATCAGTTGAATTTTAGGAGGTTGATCGATGTCAGAGGATTTATATTCAATTTTGGGTGTTTCTAGGAATGCCACGGATGATGAAATAAAAAAAGCGTATAGAAAGTTAGCTAAAAAATATCACCCGGATTTAAACAAAGGTGATAAATCAGCTGAAGAAAAATTAAAAAGCGTGAACAAAGCGTATGAAATTCTTTCGGATAAACAAAAACGGGCGCAGTATGACCAATTTGGCAGCACTGACCAAAACTTTGGCGGTTCTGGTGGATTTGGTGGTTTTGGAGGCTTTGGCGGATTTAACGCTGATTTTGACTTGGATGATATTTTCGGCAGTTTTTTTGGCGGGTTTGGCAGTTCATCGAGAGCCAGAAACGTTGCCAGAAAAGGTTCAGATATTGGTATTTCGGTTTCGCTGAGCTTTGAAGAAGCAGCTTTTGGATGTAAAAAAAGTGTTAGATATCAAAGAGTTGTAAAATGCAGCTCATGTTCCGGGAGCGGCGCAAAAAATGGGACTTCTAAGACAAAATGCCGCACTTGCGGCGGTACCGGGCACATAGTGATGGGGCAGAGGACTCCTTTTGGGACTATACAAACTTCTCAATCGTGTAGTAGCTGCGGCGGTACCGGTCAGGTTATTGAGAATCCTTGCAATGTTTGTGGCGGTCAGGGCAGTGTTCGGAGTTATGAAAATTTAGAAATTGATATCCCGGCAGGTATAGATAACAACCAGACTTTGAATATACGAAATAAAGGCAATGCTGGCACAAATGGCGGGCCGTATGGAGATTTACATGTTGAAATAACGGTCAATCCGCATCCAATTTTTTCCAGAAAAGATAACGATATTTATTGCGAAATTCCAATAACTTTTGTTCAGGCTGCGCTCGGCGGTAATGTTACAGTTCCGACTTTGGAAGGAAAAGCCGAATGCCATATCAATGAAGGCACTCAACCCGGCGATATTTTAAGGCTCAAGGGCAAGGGAATCCCTTTTATTCACGGGTACGGTAGGGGAGATCAACTTGTGAAAGTTATAATCGAAATCCCTAGGTATATTGATGACGAACAAAGGAATTTACTCAAAAAATTTGAAGCCATTTCGGGTCCGAAAAATTATCAGAAAAAAAAGTCTTTTATAGATAGAATAAAAAAACTTTTTTCAAATTGGTAGAGCAACTTTAGGATATACAGCTATTCCAATAATTAAAATAGAAATTAAAGAGAGAAGTATAAAAGATAACTGGATAAAAGAAGACGTTTTTTTAATTCGGGAAATATTTTGATAAATTTCTTCACTGACATCTCGGACTATAGTGCTTTCATTTTAAAGACGAAAATAATCCGATAGTTTTTTCGCTTTCGTCGGGAAACGCCGGTGATGCTCCATGTGGCAGAGAACTTATCAAAAAACTCGGAAAACAAAAAAAGCAAAGATATTTGCTTATGGATAATTATGCAGGCGATGACACTCGATTTTTATCAAAGTTTAAATTTTAAACCCGTCGTTCCACCTAAATCTAATCGAAAATCTCCTTGGATTTTTGATAAAGTTTTGTATAAATCGCGCAACAAAGTCGAACGTCTTTTTCGAAAAATTAAGCGTTTTAGACGTATTTTTACTCGCTATGACAAACTCGATTCTATTTTCCTTTTCTTCATTTACTTCGCTTTTATTTTTGATTCCTTATTTCGTGTTAACAGGCC
>JAFSLT010000066.1 GCA_017448285.1 Clostridia bacterium | reverse complement strand
TATCAATAACTGTATCCCCTAAAACCTCGTAACCGATTAAACCTGCACCTAAAATTGAACCACCTATAATTAACCCTTTGGTTAAATTGCTCATACTTTTAGACTTTTTTAGCGCTTTGGAATTATCAAATGTCGCCCCCCTTCTCCTCACTGCCCCAAGGGATTGCTCGGTTTTAACATTTTGAGCCGCTTGAGTTTTACCTCCAAAAATTGACGCACATGCAAGCACCAATGCGATTTTATCTCTACCAAATTTTGACATGACAATCAACTCCTCAAATTTAAAGTACAAAATATATAATGTTATATTTCGCCATTATTTCTTATTATAGTTATTAACAATTGACTTGTCAAGCAAAATTCGCTAAAAAACATAAAAAATCTAAAAAATTTTTTTAGGCATCACTGGAGGAAATATCTTCTACCAGTTTCGAAAGAGTCTTTTGAATTCAAATTTTGGTCTGCAAAAGAACTGTAGTAGTTACACTTGAAAAAAGTCACTCTCTTCGGCGCCGCCGGAGAGAACACTTCTGATTTAATTTTTAAGTTTCGAAAGAAATCTATCGGATTTAGAAAATTTTAGTCGAACAATTACTTTAGATTTAATTTATTTGAAGCGAAAAAATAAATAAAATATAAAAGTAATATAAATATTAAGCGATAATTATGAACAAAAAATGCAATATACTGAATATTAAAAGTTGATTTTATTTAATTAGTATGATATAATATTTTTAGTATTAGGAGGTGATTAATAGTGAAAAAAATAGGTAAAAAAATAATTAGTATGCTTTGTATGCTGGCGTCGGTGGCGTCTGGTAAAACAAGCGCTGGCAGGCTGAATAAGAATGTTATTATTCCGGCTGCAGCGGCAACACTGGCGCTGCCCGCAGTAATAACAACAACGGCTTTATTGTTAAAAGAAAAAAAATATGAAGATATTTTAGAAGAAGCACGAAAAGAACATCTTTTATCGGGTTATGCAACTAAAAAAATAAAAGATGAAAAAGGAAATGTTATAAAAGAAGTTGTAAAAGGAAAAATTGAACTTGTGCCTATCGAAAAAAAGCATCGCGACGACTGGATGAGAATAATGGATTGCTCTAATAAAAAAGGGCGCGAATACCTACAATGGTGGACACGAAGTGATGGGCTTAATAATGAAAGTATGAAATCTTCGTTTGATTGCAAATTGAAATCGTCCAAAGTAGATAATAACGAAGCATATCCAAAATCTATTTGTTTTATGATTAAATTTTATGAACTCGACGAGTCAAAAACCAAAGATGAAATTAAAAATCAAAAGCCAAAGCCAAAGTTCAAAGAACCAAAAATTGTAGGGCATATCGCGCTTAATCCCTTTAAATATAATACTGATGG
Organism: Clostridia bacterium; assembly: GCA_017448285.1. Lineage (GTDB taxonomy): Bacteria > Bacillota > Clostridia > Oscillospirales > Acutalibacteraceae > Improbicoccus. Next base: position 3,979 of record JAFSLT010000066.1, on the reverse strand, counting down.
CAAAGACCCAAATTGTTTTTTTGTAAGTTATGTCGTGGACAAGGAACATCAGGGCAAAGGAATAGCTACAAAGGCACTAGATCTTATAACAGAATTTGGTATAAGATTACGTCAAACTGGATTGGTCCCTTTCAGAGATTATATTATGTACATAGCAGATGACAATTTAGGTTCGCAAAAAGTTGCCGAAAAATGCGGATTTAAGGATGTAGGTGAGACCAAAAAAGAACAGTCTAATAATTTGGCTGCACATATATGGGTAAAGAGCGATGATTCTAATCGTATTGTGGATTATTTTTTAAAAGGCAATCGTGGAAAAGCTACCTTGAATGAATTAAATAAAAAAAAAAAGACATAGTACTGCCGCGACCTAAAACAAATAGTAAATCTAAAGCAAAATTGATTGATTTTAACGAATGGTTGGGAAATTCTAGTAAAGAAGTGTTCAAAAACTTTGAAGGTTTCGAAAAAATAAAAAGTAGTGTGGAAAGTTTAACAAAAGATGAAGATATAATAACACATATGAAGCATTCAGAGTGGCCGGTTGCGTGGCTACAGGATAACAAATTTTATTCGGCTATTCCAGATGATTTAACTGGAGAAACAATAAAAAAGATAGCTCATAAACTGGTTGGCTTAAAATGCAGTTGTAGCTGATTTTGGGGATGCTAAAAAGTGTGTTAAATAAACGTGGAGAGGAAAAATGAATACAGTTCGTCCATTTCGATGACTTTTACTCTTTCGTTTGGAAATCTTTTTTTCTTCGACAGTTTTGACATATTTTTTTATCCAATGTATATGCTTATCCCCAAGATTCGAGGAATGTCAAAAAGCTATTGCTAAACCAAAAGAAAAATAGATTTCTTTCGAAACTGGTAGCAGATATTCTCTCCGGTTATGCCGTAGGCTGCTTTTTATACTTTTTGTCTATTTTTATACAATTTGCTTCTTAAAATCTTGCATTTGATAAATAATATTATATAATATTCACATAGTCTGCCTGAACCCAAACAGTTTATTGTTTATTAAGGATTTTATCGTGGGGAAAAGCTTTAAGCCATACTTAAAAATATTATTTTTAATAATAATATTCGCATTATTATTTTTAATTCAATTTTTAAATTATTTAAAAATAATAAATGTATTTGTTACTGGTGTTTTGGGCACACTTTGGTATTGGAATTATATTACGATCGGAATTATTTCTATATTTTATATTTCGAAAATTAGAAAATTTAATTTTAGGGATTTTATAATCGGTTTTATTATATCTGCTGGATGCTGTATAAACGGATTTAATCCTGTTATTACGCCGATAGTATTTTTAAGCTTCTCAGCAGGTGCCAGTATTTTCAGAGAATACAATCAAGAATTTAAATTTTCAGTAAATTTAAAAAATATTTTAAAATCTATAGTTTTTGGAATTTTAATAGGCATTATCCCTGGAATTATAAATATTATTGAGTATTTTCTAGAATTGTATGTTCCAATAACCATTAACTTTTACGATATTTGGCAAGCATTTTTAAGGGCTTTAAACCCGGCAATTTCAGAAGAAATCGTTTTCAGATTTTTCCCACTTGCATTTATAACAAATGCTTTTAAGGGTAAAATCCAAAACACAAAAATAGCAAACTTTTTGATTTATTTTTTGTTGATTATTCCGCATAATATTATGCATGATTCGTTTTTTCCGGAATATTGGATGTCAAATACTTTAAGTACAATTTTATATTTAATTTATATGTGCATCGTGTTTGGTATTCCAAGCGTGTGGCTGATAAAAAATAAAAATATTTGGAGTAGCGTGGGGTTCCATTGGTTTTGTGATTTCGCAAGATTTGTTTTCTTTAAAAATTAGAGGAAGTGATAAAAATGGATGTTAATTTAAAAAATCAAATTGTGAATTTCTTGAAAAACGGTATTAAAGAAAAAAACCAGAAAATGCTCGGCATTGAGATGGATGTTAATTTAAAAAATCAAATTGTGAATTTCTTGAAAAACGGTATCAAAGAAAAAAACCAAAAAATGCTCGGCATTGAGGTTGAACATTTTATTGTTGATAAAAACACAGAGGAATCTGTTTCTTATTATGGAAATAATGGAATAAAAACTGTTTTGGAAAATTTAATGAAAATTTATCCAAATTCAAAACCAATATTTGGCGAAGATATAATAGGATTTTTCAGCCGAGATTTTAATATAACTCTTGAACCTGCTGCTCAAATTGAAATCAGTATAAATCCTTATAAAGAAATTGAAACGATTGAAAAGATTTACAAAGAATTTTTAAATAATTTAAATAGTATTATAAATAAATTTGGTTATAAAATATTAACAGTATCTTGCCAGCCGAAAAGTAATATTGATAACATAAAAATGGTACCTAAAAGGCGCTTTAGAATTTTAGAAAAATATTACGAAAAAATTGGGACCAGGGGCATAGATATGATGAAAGGTACGTGTTCGGTTCAGGTTTCGATAGATTATTTTTCAGAAGATGATTTTAGGAAAAAATTACAAGTTGCATACTTTTTAACTCCATTTTTTAAACTTCTAACAAATAATTCAAATTGTTATCAAGGTAAGTTTTTCAATACTTTTTTAAAAAGAACTGAAATCTATAACAATACTGACCCAAAAAGATGTGGCATCCCAGAAAACGTTTTTGCCGAAAGTTATGGATTTGAAAACTATGCCGAATATTTATATGACAGACCGCTGATTTATTATAAAAAAAATAATGAATTTTATGAAACCGATAAAACTTTTGGTGAAGCTTTTGAAAATCAAAAGGTAACCGACGATGAAATTTGGCACATAGCTTCGATTGTTTTTCCAGACATAAGAGCAAAAAATTATCTTGAAATACGGGGCGCGGATTTGATGCCGTTTGAATATATTTTGGGATACTGTGCACTTATAAAAGGAGTTTTTTATTATGAAGATAATTTAAATACTCTTAGCAATATGGTAAAAGAGCACAAAATGAACAACAAAAAAGTTAACGATGTCCAAAACGATATAATAAAATCCGGCTGGAATGCTGAAATTTACGATACTCCTGCTAAAATTTTTGCAAAAAATATCATGGAATTAATAAAAAAATCAATGACAAATAAAGACATTGAATATTTGGCTCCAATGTTTACGATAATTGAAAATGAAGGATTATTAAATATTAAAAAATAGGAGGAATTATTAAAAAAGTATAAAAAATATTAAACAAAGTTTATTTATATAATATAGCTATTCCAAATTAAGTGATACAAAATATTACAAAAGTTAAAAACAGCAACCTCCGGCAAAGCCGAGGATTTTGAATAGATCACTTGTGAAATTAAATATTTAGCTCAAAATTATAAATACCAGACAAAAGATTGAAACGAAGAGCAAAATGTTTTCTGCGATTTCTATATTTTAAAGAAATAATAGCAAATTTTTTGACAGCTCCAATCACGTTTTCTACGAAAATGTGTTGCTTAGAAATTTTATGATGGCTTTATCTTCTCTTGTCAAAGGATGTAACTTAGTTTTCTTTTTAGGTATTTTTGAGTTTTTATGAAAGTTATAAACCCCTTGATATCCTGAATCTAAATTGGCTTGGATATCACGATTTATGGGTAATTTGGATTTTTTGAAAAGATTAAAATCATGAGTTTTTCCTGTACCAAAAGTAGTACAAATTATTCTTTTAGTTTTCTTATCGGCTACAACTTGAGTTTTTAATGTATGTCGTTTTTTCTTTCCCGAGTAATATCGTTTTTGTTTTTTTAGGTCGTTCAATTGGAGTTTCTGTAGCGTCTATCGCTATTATTTCGTATTTCACGTCATTTCTCGGTATTGCAAAAATATATAGAAAAGGGAAAAATATTTAGGAAATAAAATATGGAGTGAAAAATGGAAAACGTAAAGATATGTCCAAAATGTGATGGAAGAGAATGTACAAAGAATGGAATAGTAAAAAATAAACAAAGAT